>JAIWOH010000034.1 GCA_020216985.1 Nitrospira sp. | reverse complement strand
AGATCGCCGTGACCGGGACGCCGAACGCCGTGGCGATGTGCATCGGACCGGTGTCGTTGGTCAGCAGCAGTCGACACCGCTTGATCGCCACCATCAATTCTCGAATCGTCGTCGCTCCGGACAAGACCGCCGTTCGTGCGTTGATCTGAGCCGCAATTTGTCGGCCCAATGTTTCTTCCCCCTTGGCGCCGATGATCGCGACCGCCGCCTCTCTCCCCTCATCCTCTCGCAATCGTCCGACCAGTCGGCGCGCGACCTCCGCAAAGCGATCTGGCAACCATCGTTTGGCCGCTCCGTAGGTGGAGCCGGGATTAAGCCCGATGACGAGATCCGACGGTCCGATTCCAGCCGACGCCAGTTTCTCGCCCATCATCCGTTCCTCATCCGGCGAGACGGTCAGCTCCGGCGCCATCGGCTCTCCCTTCAACCCCAGCGGTTTGAGCAGGCTCCAGTAATAGGCGACTTGATGAACGGGTCTCCGGAGGTCTGGAACCGCGACCGGATCGGTCAGGAACATGGCGCGCCCATCGGTGGCATACCCGTATCGACGTGGAATGCCGGCCAGCCAGCTCAGAAACGCCGCTTCGAAGGCGTTTTGAAACAACACGGCCAGATCGAATCGGTGCCGGCGCAACGTCTCGGCGAGCGTCCATTTTCCCGAAAGGCCGGCGTGCAGATGACGGTCGTCATAGAGGACGATCCGGTCCACGCCCGCATGACCGGAGAACAGTTCCGCAACAGAGGGCTTCGCCAGCACCGTCAGTTCCGCCTGAGGAAACAGCGATCGGAGCCCTCGCAACGCAGGCTCGCACATCACGGCGTCGCCGATCCAATTCGGCGCCCGCGCGACGAGCCGCTTGATCGATTCCCTACGCATCGGTCTTTCGCCCTGTTCCTTTTGATTCGAGAACCAGACGTCGCAGTCTCTCCAGCCCCCGGAGAATCTCCACGCGAATCCGCAACGCCCACCAAGAATCCGCCGGCTCAAGAAAGGGCGACAATTTCCCGGCATCCTTCTCCGTCGTCAACACCAGTTCGGCGCCGGCGGCTCCCGCCTCAGATCGAATTCGGCGGACATCATCCATGCGATAGCGATGATGATCGCCGAAGGCGGCCTCGCCCACAATCGTCACACTTATCGCCTCGGCGGACCGGCGAAACGATCGGCTGTTGCCAATGCCGCTCACCAGCCATGCTCGTTTCCCTTGAGCCCATTCGAGCGGCCGGTTCCCGTCATCCCGCGCCGATACCAGCGACTCCGGCCTGAACGAAACCTCGATCTCATCGTTGAACGCGACGCCGGCTTTCCTCAGCCGCCGATGAATCGCCTCGACGTTTTCTCGCGAATCGGCCCTCGTGACGACCACCGCCGTCGCGCGAGCCAGCCCCTCCAGCGGCTCACGCAGTCGACCGGCCGGCACCAGCGCATCAAGCCCCGCCGCGTCGGTCGCGTCGAGCAAGACCAGGTCAACGTCCCGATGGAGTCTCCGGTGTTGAAATCCATCGTCCAAGACCACGCAATCCACCTTGTGCTGCGCCAAGACCCATCGGCCCACCCCTGTTCGGTCCGCCCCTACCGCCACAATTGCAGAGGGACATCGCTTGGCGATGAGAAACGGTTCATCGCCCGCCTCCGACGGCCCGGCCAGCAACCGAACTCCATCAGAGACCAGCAGCCGATCGGCTCCCTTCATCCGTTTATAGCCACGGCTCAACACGGCGACCTTCAGCCCCTCGGCTTGCAACCATTCCGTCAACAAGATGACGACCGGCGTCTTGCCGGTTCCACCGACAGTGAGATTGCCTACACTCACGACCCTGCAAGGCAAGCAGGACGGCGTCGCCCAACCGCCTCGATACCACCAGCCGTGCACTCGCACGAGCAGACCATAGAAAAACGCGGCCCATCGAAGCCACATCCGGACCGGTTTCCCGGGCTGCAAGAGCGCCATATCAGCTCGGCGTCTCCTCGGCCTTTACAACGCAACGATGGAGCGCCTGCATGTCGCCCCGCACGTCCCTTCTTGCATTCATCTCCCGTACTCACGCCTCGATAGACTTGACGGCATTCCCCTTCACTAAGCAACCGACATTCGACGTTTTGATGACTCCTTCGCCGTACAGGTCACGAAGGCCGGATGGAATGGCGCGATGCCTCTATGGTGGTGAAGCATGATTCGATCAGGTCCAGTGTTCGTTGCAAAGCGCCTTGATTGTCCGACACGACATGCCGCGCGGCCAGTCCGACGCGCTCGCGGGCATGGGGATCAGCAAGCCATTCGCCGCACACGCGCGCCAATTCTTCCACGTCTCTTACGCGCCGGCCTCCTCCCGCTTCTTCCAACATGGTCGCCACTTCCGCGCAATGATCAGTATAAGGTCCGAAAAGAACCGGTTTCCCCCAAGCCGCCGGCTCCAGCAAATTATGGCCCCCGACCGGCACCAAGGTGCCGCCCACGAACGCCACCATTGCCTCGCGGTAGGCGCGGGCCAGCTCCCCCCTTGTATCCAAGATAACGACCCGCGCCCCCCGTCCCTTTTGTTCGATTCGGCTTTTTCGTTGAACCGTGAAACCGGCGTCGCGAATCATGGATTCGACCTGCTCCACCCGCTCGATATGTCGCGGCGCCAGCATCAACACGGCCGACGGATCCGCCTCGACAATCCGGCGATAGGCCGCGACGAGCATTTCCTCCTCGCCCGCGTGGGTGCTGCCGGCCAAGATCAGCCTGTCCGACTGATTCAGCCCAAAGCGCCGTTCCGACGCCTCGCCGTCTTCCCCGGCGGGAAGCGGTTGATCGAACTTGATATTGCCGGTCGTGTGTACGCGAGACGGATCGGCACCCAGCGCAACCATTCGTTGTCGATCCCGATCGGATTGCATCAAACACAGGGTGATCGACCGGATGACGGATCGATAGAACGAGCGAACGGCGCCTCTATTTTGGCGGTCGAACGAGCGGGACGACAATCGGCCGTTCACCAGGATCGTCGGAATGCGCCGGTCGTTCAACGTCCAGAGCACGTTGGGCCACAACTCCGTTTCAACGAACAGGTAGAGCGAAGGCCGCAGCCGATTCACCATGCCGGAGACCGCCCATGAAAAATCCAGCGGCGCATACCGATGCTCCGCCACGCCAGCCAACCGTTGCTCGACCGCCTCGCGCCCGGTCTCCGTCACGGTCGTCACGATATAGCAAAACTCCGGATGACGTTCCTGCAACGCCTTGACGAGCGGAGCGGCCGCGACCGCTTCGCCCAGCGACACTGCGTGCACCCAGACAACCGGTCGATCTCGTTGTTCTTTATCGGACGGATGGGCTTGCCACCCCATTCTTTGGAGAAACCCTCGTCGGCATCGGGGTTTCGCCAACAGCAGGCCGACGATGATCGGCATTGCGACCAAGAGACCGGTGTTATAGAGAACGCGCCACATGACCACGCCGCTGCGCCCCTTGCCTCTTCGGCACCTCAGACACCCATCGAAGAATGCTCCGAATCGCCCGCCTCGGACCGACGCCCGACGCCGGTCGTCGAACGCGACACCTCTTGCTCTGCTTGATCCGTCAAACGATTAAGCGTCGCTTCCAGCTCCAAGCGAGCGGCTTCGAGCGCCGCGTCGTCCGCCTCACGCGAGATCCACAGGGGCTTGCCGTATAGAAACAGGCCTTTGGAAAAGGGGTACGGGACCATGTATCGATCCCAACTCGCGAAAAGTTTTTTTTTGAGCAGGCGAAGGCCAAGGGAATGATCGGCAGGCCTGTCGCCTTAGCCAACTGAATCACCCCGAGCTTCGCCTGACAGCGAGGCCCTTTGGGACCATCAGGAGTCACGACCACGTCCCGGCCCGATCGTCCCAATTTGATCAACGCGCGAAGCGCGCCGGCTCCTCCGCGCGTGCTCGACCCCCGCACCGCCTCATGGCCGAACCGGGCGATAATGCGGGCGATGATTTCTCCGTCTCCATGTTGACTGATCAACACGTGAGATCCCGCCCCCCGATAGCCCATTGGGATCATCAACTGTTGGGCGTGCCAAAAGGCGAGCACGATGTGACGTCCTTTCCGGTACAGGGCATCGACATCCTCATGGCCCCTGGTCTCGCAGCGCATGGTCCGGAACAGGATTCGGATCAAGGTGGCCGCGACCGGCGGCAACAGCGAACAGGCCGCCCACCGTCCCAGCCGCTTTCGGAGGCCGGCCTTCTTCTCTCCTTTCAATACTCCGCTCAACACTCCGCCCTCATCATCCGTTCGTGCGCCGCCGCGTCCTGAAACTGCATGGTATAAAGGCGGTGGTACATGCCTCTTCTCCGCAAGAGTTCTTCATGGGTTCCCATTTCCACGATCGCCCCGCGATCCAACACGACAATCCGATCGGCATTTTGGACGGTGGACAGCCGATGGGCGATGACGAGGGTCGTCCGATTTTTCATCAAATTCGCCAAGGCCAGCTGCACCATCCGCTCGGATTCCGTATCCAAGGCCGACGTGGCTTCATCCAGAATCAACAGGGGCGGGTCCCGCAAAATCGCCCGAGCGATCGCCAGCCGTTGCCGCTCACCGCCCGACAATTTGACGCCCCGCTCGCCGATGACTGTATCGTAGCCTTGGGGAAGACGCAGGATGAAGTCATGGGCGTAGGCCGCTTTGGCCGCCTCTTCGATCTCGGCCGTCGTCGCACCCGTTCGTCCGAACGCCAGGTTGTTCCTCACGGTGTCGTCGAACAAGACGACGTCTTGAGAGACGATGCCGATCTTCGCGCGCAGCGACTGCAACTGGTAGTCCGCAAGGGGCCGGCCGTCCAACAGAATCCGGCCGGTCGTCGGTTCGTAAAACCGCGGCAACAAACTGATCAGCGTCGTTTTACCGCTTCCGCTGCTTCCGACCAACGCCACCATCTCGCCGGCCTTGACTGACAGGTCGATCCCGTTGAGCGCCGGCACGGCGTGGTCATCATAGCGCAGCGAGACGTCCTGAAACTCGAGGCCCCGATCGATTTTTTCCAACGGAACGGCATCTTGCTCTTGCAATTGCTCAGTGGGAAGATCCATGACGTCATAGACCCGCTCGGCCGCCGCCAACGCCTGCTGAATGATGTTATTGGCGCCGGACAACTTGCGGATCGGCGTATAGGCCATCAGCATCGCCGCCATGAAGGAAAACAAGGCGCCCGGCGTCATATCGCCGTGGATGACCAGATATCCGCCGTACCAAATGATTCCCGCCACCCCGATCACGCCGATCACTTCCATGTGCGACGATCCGATCGACCACACTTGATTCGCCTTGAGTGTGGTCCCCAGGAACGCCCTGTTGTATTCCTTGAACCGCGCCGCCTCGGCATCCTCGCGCCCGAACGCTTTGACCATTCGAATGCCGGCCAGCGTCTCTTGCAACATCGACGACAGATCCCCCATCTGCTCCTGCCCGCTCGTCGCCAACCGCCGCAACCGCTTGCCGACCCGCACCATCGTCACCGCCGACAGGGGAATGACGACGGCCGAAATCGCCGCCAACTTCCAGTTCTGGTAAAAAATCACGGCCACCATGGCCAAAAACGTCAGGACGTGCTGAAAAATATCCTTCAGCACGTTCGACGCCGCGCTGGCCATCAGACCGACGTCATTGACCACCCGCGACACCAACCGTCCCGACGTGTTCGTGTCGTGAAACCCGACCGGCAGACGAACCAAATGCCGGACCAATTCCTGCCTGATATCCGCGACGACGCGATTGGTCACATAGGCCATCAAATAGCCGACACCGTAGCTGAAGAGCGCCTTCAAGACCGCCACGCCCATCAAGACTACAGGGAGAATCAGCCACAGGCGCTCGTTCTTTTCGATAAAGATCCCGTCCAACACCGGTTTCGCGAGCCATGCATAGACCCCGCTCAGCAGGGCGACCATGCCCGAACACGCCAACGCCCCGATGAATCGGCCCCGATAGGGCTTCACGTAGCGCATGAGGCGCTTAAAACGATCTATGCCCGACATGACGCCAACACCACCTCCGCGGCCCTGAGCGACGCGCCGGGCTCGCCCAACGCCGCGCGCACCTTCGCCAAGCCGCGCTTCATTTCATCATAGGCGGATCGATCTTCCAAGAGGCGCCGGGCCTCCTCGTACAATCGCTGGCCGGTCGCATCCGATTGAATCAGCTCCGGCACGACGGTCCGCTCCGCGACCAAATTCACCAATCCGATCCATCGAACCCGGATGAGAAAAAACGCCAGCCAGAACGTCAGCGCGCTGGTCCGATACACCAAGATCAGCGGCGTGCCGATGACCGCGGCCTGAAGCGTCGCGGTTCCCGACGCAATCCACGCCAAATCCGCCGCCGCCATGACGTCACCGGCCCGTCCCTTGACGACCTGGATGGAAACCGAGCTTTTTTCCAGCATGGACTGAAGCAGATGATCCTCAATCGTGGGGGCCTGCGCCAGCAGAAATCGCGTGCGCGGCTCCCGTTGAGCCAATTTTTCCGCGGCCTCGATCAAGATCGGCAAGAGCAGTTCCACTTCCCTTTTTCGGCTCCCCGGCAGCAGCGCGATGACCGGATCGTCCGTGGTCAAGGCGAACGACTTGCGAAGCTCTTCACGATCATGCCGAAGGGCGACGGCGTCCAACAAGGGATGGCCGACGAACGTGCAAGGGATTTTGGCTTGATCATAAATGGCCTTTTCAAACGGCAGCACGACCAATACGTGATCGACCCGCCGTTTGATCCAATGAATACGTCCCGGCCTCCAGGCCCAAACTTGCGGCGCGATATAGTAGAGCACGCGCAGGCCCGCCGCCTTGGCGAAATAGGCGTACCGCAAGTTCAACCCCGGATGATCGATGAACACCACCGCGTCCCAGGGCTCCGACCTGAACAATCGACGAACCGCCCAAAAGCGCCGGAGAACCCCCAGCACCATGAGCGGACCGACCATGCCGATCACGTCGAAACGGCCGGACTCGCCGACCAGTCGGACCCCGGCGTCCCTCATCGCCGCCCCCCCGATGCCCGCCAAGACCACATCGGGATCCCGCGCCCTCAGCGCCTTGGCAAGATTGGCCCCGTGAAGATCGCCGGAGGCCTCGCCAGTCACGATGAGAATGCGCGGCATAACATCACCGCCTGATGCAGTTGCGCCCGATTCGTCGTTTAAGATGCGTGATACAGGATGAATGCCCAGTTCGGAACTTCACGCCGCGGGTTTCTCGTTCATGGTTGAAGAAGAGGCCTCGAGCCGCTTGAAAGGCGAATGCCCAAAACCGGAATCCCTTAACCGGACCCTTCACTGGGCCTTCTTGGTCCGGACGAGATCCGCTTCATCGGAGACGACGTCCGCAAGCACAAGCAAGAGACAATTGTGAACACCGGCCATGTTCCCTATTCCGACGCCTCCCGTTCCGCCTGACGGCGGACGAACGAAGCGATCGCCGCCAAGACCTCATGAGCAAGGGCCACCGCCGCCGCTCCGTCTTCTCCGGACACAACGGGGGG
Source organism: Nitrospira sp. (assembly GCA_020216985.1). Classification (GTDB taxonomy): domain Bacteria; phylum Nitrospirota; class Nitrospiria; order Nitrospirales; family Nitrospiraceae; genus Nitrospira_D. Next base: position 2,504 of record JAIWOH010000034.1, on the reverse strand, counting down.
AGAACCGTTTCTGATCGACCGAACAAACGATTCGAGCTGCAACTTCAGAGGCTCGTCGTCGCTTCCTTTGTATTCCTCGATCACGAATCCCGGTTTCCCCGCCGCCTCGCCGGATCGGCGCCCCACGATCCCTTGTCGGGATTGAAAGTCGATCGACACGTAGCTGTCTCGCTGAAACAGGCGAAGCCGCCGCATCTTGGCAAACGACACCCGGCTGGCGGTCAGATTCGCTACGCAACCGCTTTGAAATTGAATGCGGGCGTTGGCGATGTCGATCGTGGGCGACAGGACCGGCACGCCCGCGGCCCGCACTTCTTCGACCGGACCGGGCCGGAAGGACAGCACCAGGTCGAGATCATGGATCATCAAGTCCAGCACGACATCGACGTCGGTTCCCCGTTCGCTGTAGGGCCCGATCCGATGGCCTTCGATGAACGCCGGCCGCCGAACGTACGGCCGCATCGTTTGCATGATGGGATTGAATCGTTCACTGTGGCCGACCTGCAGCACACATCCCTTGGCCTTGGCCAGCTCGACCAGCTCCTGCGCCTCGGCAAGTCGTGCCGCAAGGGGTTTTTCCACCAACACGTGCTTGCCCGCTTCAAGACAAGCCCGCGCCACCTCGTAATGCGCCGACGTCGGAACGGCCACGCTGACTACATCGACGCCCGGGAGAAGACCCGATACCGTTTCGAACACCTGCGCGCCGTGCCGGCTCGCAATCAGCTCGGCTCTTCCACGGTCCCGATCCGTCACGCCGACGAGCGTCACGTCCGGCAGCGTCGCATACAGCCGGGCATGGTGTTGACCCAAATGCCCGACGCCGACGACTCCCGCTCGCACTGTGGTCATATTCCCGTTCGCTCACGAGACGAGCGCCGCCTCGAACCACGCCGCTTGCTCAGGAAACCCGAACCGCCCGTTCGACCGGACACCCGTTCCCTGTTTCATGCCTCGCGCTCGATATCGCCGGCCGCCACGCCGATGACCGCAATCCCGGCCCGTTCCGCTTGACGCACAAGCTCGTCCCGATCCAACACCACCGTCCGACCCGGTTCGACCGCCAGCACGGCCGCCTTGACCGACGCCATGACTTCGATCGTCCGGGGCCCGACCGCCGGCAGGTCGAAACGCAAGTCCTGCTGCGGCTTGCTGCGCTTGATCACCACGGCTCCTTCTTTCGCCAGCTCCCCGCCCCGTTTGATCGCCCCGTCGGTTCCCTCGACCGCCTCCACCGCCACGACCACCCGATCCTTGACCACGACGCATTGGCCGATATCGAGGCGCCCGACCTCTTTGGCGATTTCCCATCCGTACCGGATGTCGTTCCACTCCTTCTTGTTGGGACGGCGTGAGGTCAGCGGGCCTTCCTCGACCAGAATCCCCTGCAAGCCGAACGTGGACTCACAAATGGAAATGCCTTCTCGCTCCAACTCAGCGGCGATTTCCCGAAGGATATCGTCGTCCTTCCACAACGTCAGCCGAGCCGCCAACGCCAACGCGCGAAAATCCGGGCGCACGGTATTGTACACGTGAGTCTTCCTGATCCCTCCCAACATCACCGCCTGCCGGATGGCGTCCCTCTTGAAGGCATTGATCAGTTTGTTGAGCTGCCCGATCTTGATCCAATGGATCCGATCGACGTGCCGTTCCAGTTCCGGCTCCGTTTCGCCCTCGTGCGCCACCGCGGAGACGAACAAGCCCATCTTTTTGGCGTTGTCCGCGAAAATGATCGGAAACCGGCCGTTGCCGGCGATCAGACCGATGCGGCCGTCCTGTACTGGCATCGATGCGGTCATAATCGGAATCTTTCACCCCTCTTGATCGAACTCGATGTCCAAATCGACATTCACCACGCGTGAGATGCCGCGCTTGGTGCCTTCCATGAACGTCAGGATTTTGGCCACGTCCGGATGGCCCTTGAACTCTTTCTTGGCCAGACGCATCGCTTCGGCGATGCGATGTCCTTCCCGAAAAAGCAGGTCGAACGCTTTCCTGAGCACGGCAATGCGCTCCATCGAAAAGCCGTGTCGCTGCAATCCGACCGTGTTGGGCCCGTAGAGATGCGCCCGATAGCCGCCGGCCGCCCGCATGAAAGGGGGCACATCCTGTCCGATGGCGCAACAGCCGCCGACCATCGCGTATTCGCCGACCCGGACGTATTGATGAATGCCCGTCAGGCCGCCGATGATCGCATAATCGTCGATCGTGATATGTCCGGCCAGACTGGCCGCGTTGGCCATGATGAGATGGTTGCCGAGCCGACAATCGTGCGCCACGTGGACGTAGGCCATCAAGACGTTGCGCGAACCGATCGACGTGACTCCTCCCCCTTGCACCGTCGCCCGGTTCACCGTCACATACTCGCGGATCACGTTGTCATCGCCGATGACGACCTTGGTGGGTTCCCCGCGGTATCCCAGATGCTGCGGAGGACCGCCGATCGAGGCGAACGGATGCACCACGTTTCGCTCTCCGATCTCGGTCCACCCATCGACCGAGAC
>JAIWOH010000033.1 GCA_020216985.1 Nitrospira sp. | reverse complement strand
GTGAGACAAGAGTCGCGTCCCTTTGCCGATCGTGACATGCTCGCCGATGATGCAATAGGGACCGATTTCGACGTCGTCGGCGAGATTCGCTTTGGGATGGACAATCGCCGTTGGATGGATTTTCACACCTGACCTCCGTGATGAGTGCTTCATGATGGGCAATGGGCCGGAATCCGGATGAGCGCCCGGGGACTCACCACGTCTCATTTGCCGCTCTTTGCCGCCTCTTTGTCCTCGGCCACCATGGCCGTGACGACCGCTTCGCACACCATTTCGTCGTCGACGTACGCCTTCCCCTGCATTTTCCAAAAGGGCGGGCGTTTCTTGAGCACCTCGATTTCGAACCGCAATTGATCGCCGGGCACGACCGGTTTTCTGAATTTCGCTTCGTCGATGCCGGTCATGTACATGACCGGTCTGCCGGAGGACCATCCGGATTTGAACACCAAGACCCCGCCCGCCTGCGCCATCGCTTCAATGATCAACACCCCCGGCATGACCGGCCGCCCGGGGAAATGCCCTTGAAAGAACGGCTCGTTGACCGTGACGTTTTTGATCGCGATCACCCGCGTGCCGGGCTCCAGTTCCTTCACGCGATCCACCAGCAAAAAGGGATAGCGGTGCGGAAGGAACCCCTGAATCTCCACTTGTTCGACCTTACCCATCGGCGCTGCCTCCTCATTCGGGCGGTTGTCACACCGCGTTATGCGTTAATGATTCTGCCGATCAAACTCTTTGATAACCAGATCGGTGACGTCCAACGTCGGCTTGTGATAGAGCACGATGCGAAAGAGCGCCTCATTGCCCTTGTCGAGAATGGCCGTATAGCCCTCTTTTTGGGCGACCGCTTTCGCCGCCTCCGCGATCTTTTTCCCGTACTCCTCGACCATGCTGCGCTGTTTCTCCTGAATCTCTCGATTGAAATCCTGGATTCGCCGGTCATAGGCCGCCAGCTTGCTTTGAAACAGCTCCTGCTTTTCCTGCCTGGCGGTCTCGCTGAGCTTGCCGTTCGGATCTTCCAACGCCTGCTGAAGCTCTTTGAGCTCCTGTTCGTCACCCTCGATGATTTTCTGCCTCGTCATGGAATAACTTCGAACGCCGTCCAATGCAGCCTTGCCCGCTTTGGATTTTTCCATGACGGCCTGCGTGTCCATGACGCCGACCTTCGCCGACGAAGCGGCGTGTCCCCACGAAATCGAGACCGCCGTCATGAAGAGCCCCGCTATCGCGACGATGCCCGCTTTTTTCATCATCTGTACCTCCGCCGATGCTACGGATACTCACGATTGAATTCCTCGATCACCAGACCCGATATGTCGATCGTGTCATCGTGATACAGAGTCGGGCCGCCCTTGCTTTTGTCCACGACGATTTGCAACCCCAGCCGCTTCCCGACCTTCCCGGCCACGAGTTCGACTTTGTCTCGAAAAGCTTCCAGCACGTCCTTCTGTTTTTCCTGAACCTCGCGATTCAGCTCCGCGGCCTTTTGTTGATACTCTTGCAGACGCCGTCGGAACTGCTCTTCCCGCTCCCGTCTGGCCGCCGGGCTCAGCACCGTGGATTGTTTGACCAAATCTTCTTCCATCCGGCGCAATTCTTTTTCCTCCAGCTCCATCAGCGCCTGGCGGCTTTTGGAAAACGAGAGCAGATTGTCCTTGGCCTTCTTCCCCGCGTTGGTCCGTTCGAACACCCGCTGCGCGTCGACGACGCCGATTCTGCCGTCGATCCTCCGCTCGATCTTCAGCCAGGACGAGCTGCACCCTGCCATCAACAGCACGACCGCTAGCGTCGCGCCCGCCGTCCACCCGCCCGCCCGCTCAAACCAGCAACGATTCATCCCTGTGCCGTCCCCCGCGGTTTGTGCCGGCCGGTTATGTCAGAAAATCGACCCGATCGTAAACTCAAAGACGCCTCCCCGCTCTCCAGGCTGAGGGTCGAGATTGATGCCGTACGCCGCGCGCAAGGGGCCGAACGGTGAGATCCAGCGCCCCTCGAATCCGGCCGTTTTCCGGAGATCCAACGACAGCGCTTCGTTTTCGTCGAATCCTTTTCCATAATCGAAAAAGATCACGCCGTTTAACTTGGCCTCGGACGAGATCGTAAAGACCAGGTCGGCGTTGAAGATGATCTGCTTGGCCGCTCCGATCGTGGTGCGCGTCGTCGGTACCACTGGGCCCGCCCGTCCAAATACGAATCCCCGGACCGTATTGATGCCACCGACATAGAACCGCTCGCTGAGCGGGACCGGCTTGCCTTCGAACGGCCGAATCTCGCCGAACCGTCCCCGGAGCGACAACCTCATGTCGAAGGGAAGGGGGGTGACTTTGATCACATCCGCGGTGTACTTGATGAAATTGTTGCTGCCGCCCATCCACGGCGTGCCCCAGTCGAACCCGCCGCCGATCCGCCAGCCTGACCGGGGATCAAGAAAATAATCCCGCGTATCGCGAAACGCGTGGATCCTGAATCCCGTCGTCGATTGACGCCCGAGCTGTTCGCAAATGTCGGGGCGCGATTCGCACACACCCGATGCCGGACTTCGGTAGTTAATCTCTTCGCCGAAGATGCTGATGCTTCCCGTATTGTATTCCGACAGCCAGCGACCGAGCGTGATGCTCCCGCCGGTTCTGGACTCGAAAAACGACAGGAAGTTCGTTATGGTTCGATAGCCGTCGACTTGAAACGATGTCAGCGAATCGTTGAGGTACGGATTGCGGAACGTGATCGTGCCCATGCTTCTCCGCTGGCCGAGCTGCCCGCTGATGCGCCCCATGTAGCCGTAGCCGCCGATGTTCCCTTCGGTGATGTTGGCGATGGCCATCAATCGATCCAACGAACTGAACCCGCCCCCGATGCTGAACTGACCGGTCGGTTTCTCTTTGACTCGGACGTTCAGATCCACTTTGTCGGTGGCCACTTTTTCCGGGAGAATTTCGACGGTCTCAAAGAAATTCAAGTTGTTCAGCCGTTGGAAACTCCGCTTGAGCGACGGGGTGTCGATCACGTCCTGCTCATCCACCCGAATTTCCCTTCGGATCACGTTGTCGCGGGTTTTGTTATTTCCAAAGATATTGATTTGGCGGATACGCATCATCTCCCCTTCCTTCACGCTGAAGATGATGTTGACCGTCCGCTCCTGATCATTGGGAATCACGTTGGGCGTGATCTCGGCGAACGAATAGCCCTTGCCGCCGTACCTGTCCGTCAAGCGGGTGATTTCGTCGCGCAGTTTGGCGCGCTGAAAAATCTCGCCCTCTTTGATCGTCATCCCCTCGCGGAGTTCGTCCTCTTCAAACACGGTATGCCCGCGAAAGCCCACCCGCGCCACGGTAAACGGCTCTCCCTCGAAAATGTTGAACGTGACCACGAACCATTGTTTGTCGTCGGTCAGTTCGACCGACGACAGGCTGACTCTCGCGTTAAAGTAGCCCTTATTAAGCAGCACTTCTCTGATCCGTTCCACATCATTCGACAATTCCTCGCGCTTCAACACGCCGGCGTCCGAAATAAACGAAGGCAGCGCGAAGCGCGTGAAGATCCCGTACCATGGCACCCATTCGCGCGTGCTCAGCACCTTGAACAACTCGTCTCTGGTGGTGGCGCGCAGTCCGTCGAACACCACGCTTTTCACACGCGCTTTTTTCCCTTCTTTGATGAAGAACGTCAGCCGTTTGCGCTCCTGATCCAACGTTTGGACGACCGGGACCACTTGGCAGTTGAAATACCCCTCTTTCTCATACGCCGCCCGGATGCTCTCCGCGCTTTCCTTGACCTGTTGGAGATCGAGAAACGTCTGGCTTTTGATGACGGTTTTCTCTTTCAGCTTGTCGTCGCTCAGATTTTCGTTTCCATCGTACACGATCTCGGTGATGAAGGGTTTCTCCCGCACGACAAAGATCACGGCCGTCCCGTTCGCCACCGATTCGGTTTCGACCTGCACATCTTCGAAGAATCCCGAGTCGTACAAAATCTTGACCTGCCCGCGAACGATCTCGGGCTCGTAGAAATCACCGACCTTGAGCGTCAGACGGCCGAGGATGGCGGGAACTTCAATGCGCTTGTTTCCGCGAATCTCGATCGACTGCACCCTGGAACCGATTGTTTCGGAAACCGCCTCACACCACGCGGACAGCGCGGAGCCCATCGCGGCCAGGGCAATCAGCCATCGAACTTGTTTCAGGAGAGTCGTGGTCACCGACAAGGGTTCCGTTATCGAACGGCCAACACCGAAGACGATCCTCAGCGTTCTTCTCGATCATCAGAACAAAGCAAAGACGACGGGGACATGAACGTCCGCCCGCCGTCAAGACAGGCAAGACAATGCGAGCCCGATCCGGCTTCATCCCCGGAAAAACTGTCGGATTATATTGATGCGTCCAACCATTGTAAAGGACTTGGTGCCGAACGCTTCTGAGTTCGGCGCGTCGACGGTCTCTGCCGCGCGGTCGCGTCATGCCGCGTTTCGTCGGCGCAAACGCGAGTCGCCCTTTTCTTGACATCCCCTCCCCCATCACATAGTATCCGCTGCATGTCTCGCGCGACCGTCAGAAAAGCCGTGCTCCCCGCAGCGGGCCTGGGCACACGTTTCCTTCCCGCAACAAAAGCTTCGCCCAAAGAAATGCTGCCGCTGGTGGACAAACCCCTGATTCAATACGCGGTGGAAGAAGCGGTGGCATCGGGCATCGAAGACATCATCGTGATCACGGGTCGAGGCAAACGGGCGATCGAAGACCACTTCGACCGATCGGTCGAACTCGAAGAAAACCTGAAAGGAACGGGGAAAAGCCAAGTTCTCCATCAAATTCGCCAGATTTCAACCCTCGCCAATTTCTGCTACGTGCGGCAACAGGAAGCGCTGGGATTGGGGCATGCCGTCTTGTGCGCCCAACATCTGATCGGCGACGAGCCGTTCGCCGTGATTCTCGGGGACGAGATCATCGATGCCGAAGTGCCGGCGCTCGCGCAATTGATCCACGTCTACCGCAAACGTCAAGGCGCGGTGCTCGGTGTCCAGAACGTGTCCAAATCCGACGTCGGTCGATACGGCATCGTAACCCCCAAGCGGCTCGCCCAAGGGTTGTATCGGGTCGAGGACATGGTGGAAAAGCCGTCTCCCGCCGACGCGCCCTCCACACTGGCCGTGATCGGGCGATATATTCTTCCCCCAGAGATTTTCCCTATCCTGCGAAAAACGCCCCCGGGGAAAAACGGAGAAATTCAGTTGACCGACGCGCTCAAAGAGCTGGGCAGGAAATCCCCGATGTTCGCCCATGAAATCCAGGGGCAGCGTCACGACGCCGGAGACAAACTCGGATTTTTGGTTGCGACCGTCGAGTTCGCGCTCAAGAACCCCTCGTTGGGCGCCGACTTTCGTGAATACCTGTTGTCTCGAACCCGCACGATGGTTCAGAACCGTCGCACATAAGGCCGCTCCGCCATCTTTTATGCTCGGGTCCGTCGAAGACGGCCGTCTTTAACCCGGGCAAACGCCAAGAAAGAGCGCACAATGAATGATCTGAACGAGCAAGAGATCCAGGTTCCCCAAAACATCGAAATTCCGGCGCAGCTCCCGCTCCTGCCGGTCCGCGACATCGTCGTCTTCCCCTACATGGTGCTCCCGCTTTTCGTCGGACGCGAAATGTCGATCAAGGCCATTGAGGCGGCCTTGGCCGGCAACCGCATGATCTTTCTGGCCACGCAAAAGGCTCTCGACGTCGAGAACCCGTCCCCCGACGACATCCATACGATCGGCACGGCAGGCATCATCATGCGGATGCTCAAGCTGCCCGACGAACGGATCAAAATCCTGGTCCAAGGAATCGCGAAAGGAAAGATCGTCAAATACATTCAAACAGATCCCTATTTCTCCGTTCGGATCGACAGATTGGCCGACGCAAAACCCACGGCGACCGCCTTGGAAGCCGAAGCAGTCATGCGCACCGTCAAGGAACAGATCGAGCGTCTCGTCAGCCTCGGCAAAGCCCTGATTCCCGACGTCATGGTCGTGATCGAGAACCTCGAAGAGCCGGGGCGATTGGCCGATATGGTGGCGTCGAATCTCGGCCTGAAAGTCGATGTGACCCAGACTGTGCTGGAAGTGCTCGACCCGATTCAACGCCTCCGCCGAGTCAGCGATATCCTCGCCAAAGAAATCGAAGTTCTGTCCATGCAGCAAAAAATCCAGGCGCAGGCGAAAGGCGAGATGGACAAGACCCAGCGCGAGTACTTCCTGCGGGAACAGCTCAAAGCGATACAGAAAGAACTGGGCGAATCGGACGAACGGACGGAAGAAATCGCCGAGTTCCGCAAGCGGATCGCCGACGCCAAGATGCCCGAGAAAGTCCTCAAGGAAGCCGAGAAACAGCTCAAACGTTTGGAAAAGATGCACCCGGACACCGCCGAATCCGCCACGGTCCGCACCTATTTGGAATGGATGGTCGAACTGCCGTGGTCCAAACGGTCGAAAGACAACCTGGACCTCAGAGCCGCGGCCAAAGTGCTGAACGAAGACCACTACGACCTGGAGAAGGTCAAGGAACGGATTTTGGAATACTTGGCCGTCCGCAAGCTCAAGGAGAAGATGAAGGGCCCCATTCTTTGTTTCGTCGGCCCGCCGGGCGTCGGAAAAACCTCGTTGGGCAAGTCGATCGCCCGCGCACTGGGCCGCGAATTCGTCCGCATCAGCCTGGGTGGCGTCCGCGACGAAGCCGAAATTCGGGGGCACCGCCGCACCTATGTCGGAGCGCTGCCGGGCCGCATCATCCAGGGATTGAAGCAGGCCGGGACGGCCAATCCCGTGTTCATGCTGGACGAAGTCGATAAAGTCGGCATGGATTTCCGCGGCGACCCCTCCGCAGCCCTTCTTGAGGTATTGGACCCGGAACAAAACGCCTCTTTCACCGACCATTATCTCGGCGTGCCCTTCGACTTGAGCGAGGTCATGTTCATCACCACATCCAACTTGATCGACCCCATCCTTCCCGCTCTCCGCGACCGAATGGAGATCATCGAAATCCCCGGCTACACGGAAGAGGAAAAGCTCGGCATCGCCCAGAAGTACCTGATCCCGCGCCAATTGGATGAACACGGAATCACCGACCAGCATGTTCAAATCACCGAGCCGGCCATCAGAAAAATCATCTCGCACTACACACGGGAAGCCGGCGTGCGAAACTTGGAACGCGAGATCGCCAACATCATGCGGAAAGTGGCGAAAAAGGTCGCGGAAGGCAAGGGGCAAGGCTTCACGGTCGATCCGTCCAATTTGCACAAGTACCTCGGGGTTCCGAAACACGTGCCCGAGGCGGAACTAGAAAAAGACGAAGTCGGCGTGGCGACCGGTTTGGCTTGGACCGAAACGGGGGGGGACGTGCTTCACATCGAAGCCACCGTCATGAAAGGCAAGGGGCAGTTGACCCTGACCGGGCACCTGGGCGACGTCATGAAAGAATCCGCCCAAGCGGCGCTCAGTTACGTGCGATCCCGTGAAAAGACGCTACACATCAATCCGGACATGTTCAGCAAACAAGACCTGCATATCCACGTGCCGGCCGGCGCCATTCCGAAAGACGGACCGTCGGCGGGCATCACGATGGCGACCGCCGTCGCGTCGGCTTTGTCCGGCATCCCCGTGCGAAGGGATCTGGCCATGACCGGAGAGATCACGTTGCGGGGGCGTGTGTTGCCGGTCGGCGGGCTCAAGGAGAAAATTCTGGCGGCCAAACGGGCCAGGCTGACGACGGTGATTCTGCCTCGGCGCAACAAGAAAGATCTGGAGGAAATTCCCAAACACCTTTTAAAAGGCATCCGGATCTTATTCGTCGATACGATGGACGAGGTGATGAAGGTCGCGCTGGGGCGCAAAACTAAGACGGCGCCGAAGCCCAAGAAATCCTCATCGTCTTCCTCGACGGCGGCGCCTTCTCGGCCCGGCCACGTGGAGAAACGGCGGCGGGAACGGCGCCGCGCACCGGAACTGTCGGCTGTGTTATAAATATCCCGACGATTCATCGCCCCCCTAACCCCGCTCCGGCAATCCGTGGCTAGGCGAAACGTTTCTTCCATCGCTGAATTTTCCTTGATCCGGGCAATCGCGCATCGGTTTGCCGGATACGCTCCGGGCCTCATTAAAGGAATCGGCGATGACGCCGCCGTCGTCGCAGCAAAAAAACCGGCATGGTGGCACGTGACGACGGACCTGTTGGCGGAAGGCGTCCATTTTGATCTCGACACGGCCGACCCCGCCACGATCGGCTATCGCGCGGCCATGGCCAATCTCAGCGACATTGCCGCCATGGGAGCCGTCCCTCGCTACCTGCTGATGGCACTCGCGATTCCTCGTCGTTTCAAATCGGCATCCGTTTTCGCGATCTACGACGGTCTCATGGAGGCCTGCCGTCTTCACGACGTCGTGCTGATCGGCGGCGATACATCGGTCTCCCGCGCCGGCGTGTTTCTCGGCATCACGCTCATCGGCGATACGACCGCGGGTCGAGCTCTGTTTCGTCACGGCGCCGATATCGGCGACCATATCTACGTGACGGGGACGTTGGGAGACTCTTTGGCCGGGTTCAGGTTGCTGAACGAACGCCGATCGCCCCGTTCGAACCGACGTTCTCTCTCGTTGTCCGCGGTCGATCGCCGCGTCCTCATCGAACGCCACCTCCGTCCGTCGGCCCGCGTGAAGGAAGGCCGATGGCTCAACCAGGAACGATTGGCGAGCGCCGCCATCGATCTCTCGGACGGCCTGTCCGGGGATCTGCGGCACATCTGCGAAGAAAGCGGCGTGGGAGCGGAGATCGACGGCGGCGCGCTCCCGATTTCGGCGTCCTGCCGAGCCTACGCGGAAAGCCGCCGCCTGTCGCCCGTTGATTTGGCCGTCGCGGGCGGGGAAGATTACGAGCTCTTGTTTACGGCTCCATCGCGGATGCACGCAACCATCGAGCGGCAGGCCCGCGCGAGAGGATTTCAGGTCACCCGCATCGGCACCGTTCGACACCGACGATTCGGGATTCGCATGAGAGACACCGACGGCATCACGCGGCCGATGCCCGTCACCAGCTACGAACACCTTTTCGCATGACGCCTCCGGACAACCAGACGTCGGCGCTCCGCGCCCGTTCTTTCAGAGCCTTGCTGCGCCAGGTCCTTCATCTTGAAGAGCCGCCGCAGCGGACCGCCCTCGCCTTCGCCGTGGGCGTATTCATCGCGTTTTGCCCGGCCTATGGCCTCCATACGATCATGGCGATCCTGTGCGCGTGGCTCTTCGGTCTCAACGTGGTGGCGCTCTTGGCCGGCGCCTTCGTCAACAACCCCTGGACGATCGTGCCGATCCTGGGTGCGACCTATTGGACCGGCGCCCGGTTGTTGGGACAGACGGAAATCCCCCCGTTGACATGGAACGATCTCAGTTTCATGGGAATTTACACACAGGTCGCGCCGTACCTGATTCCGTTCATGGTCGGCGGATTGGTTTTGAGCCTGATCGGGGCGCTGGCGTCGTACCCGTTGGCGTACGTGTTCATTCTCCGGTATCGTTCGTCGCCCAACCGAGCGACGCGCTCGTCGTTGCCGCCTTCAAAGCAAGTGAGCTAAGATCGATTCGTCATGGATCATACCGACCGATCGAACGCTCCTTATGACGGATCGGCGCTCATCGCCGATCCCATCCATCGCTACCTCTCGTTTACCGTTCCCTACGCCGAGCCCGACCCCTCCGAGCGAACCGAGAAGGATTTGATCGATTCGCCGTGGGTCCAGCGGCTCCGGTACATTTACCAGTTACAAAGCGCGCGTTGGGTGTATCCGTCGGCCGAGCACAGCCGGTTCGTCCATTCCCTCGGCACTATGCACGTGGCCGGACGATTCGCCCGCCATCTCTATCCGTTTCTCAAAAAAGTCGTCCCGGACGTGCCCTCGGCCAACTACGTCGAAGAATTGCTGCGCGTCACCGCCCTGGTTCACGACATCGGCCACGGCCCTTTTTGCCATTTCTTCGACG
>JAIWOH010000032.1 GCA_020216985.1 Nitrospira sp. | reverse complement strand
AGAACTATCTCCATCATTTCGACCTGACCCACGAACGACTGGGGCAGATCATCATCCGCGAGCATTTAGGGCCCATCATCAGAAAAATCCGCCGCAGCCCCTCCGGCCCCTTCGCCAAGGGAGAGGAGCTGGACCCTGATCAAATCGCGCATCTGATCCTCAAAGAAAAGGGCAAGGACAACTCTCGCCTCCCCCGCTGGCTCGACCTCCTTCAGCCCGTCATCTCCGGCGCCTACACGGGAGACAATCTCGATTACGTCTTGCGGGACTCCTACATGTGTGGAGTGGCCGTCGGCCCGGTCGACCTCACCAGGCTCATTCATTATACGATCGTGACCGACAAAGGTTTCACGATCCATAAAACCGGCCTGCCGGCCCTTCAAATGTTTCTGAACACCCGCATGTACCTCTACTCCAACGTGTATTTTCACCGCACGACCAGAGCCATCGACATTCACCTGCGCGACATCTTCGGCGAGACGATGAAACTCTTGTTCCCTTATGATCCGCGCAAACGCATGGACAAGTATCGGTCGCTCACGGATTGGTCCCTCCTGGAAGAAGTCCGATCTTGGCGACGCACCGGAGTCAAGGCCCGCCGAAGACTCGGCGAGGAATGGGGTCGGATCTTGGACCGGGACGTGAAGTGGAAAATGGCCTACAGCACGTCGCTCAAGGAAAAGGGAGAGGCGCGCGGCATGGCGTTTCCCGGCCACCGGCACTTCACGCAGCAAATCGCCAAAGAATTGCCGAAGGATCTGAGGAACGTGGAGTTTCGCGTGGACATGGCCCCGCTTGACCCGAGGCCGGACCCCAAAGATCAACGTGGCCGGCCGCTGTACGTGTATGATCCGGGAACTAAGCAGGTGTCAACCGACCCCTTGGAGGAATTTCTGGATCTGTTGCCGACCAGACTTGTCCAATTTCGGGTTTATTCACTCGACCATACCCACGACGCCGCGCTTTCCCAAGCGGCGGCGGCCGTTCTGAACAAGGCGCCGTCCAGCATCGAGTCCAGCTACTAGCGCTTGCGGGCTACGCCGCCACGTTGACCTGTCGGTTCTTGAGCAACAGCGCCTTTCGCGTCTTCATCACATTGCGCTGTTCCTTGGTCGGGAAATGGATCCCCCGCTTCGTGGGAGGAAATCGCGCTTCAAACCGTTCGATCACCGCCAGCGCGCCGGCGCCGTCTCCCGAGCGGGCCAAGAGCCTCGTCAAGCGGAGATAGGCCGGAACCAACAGAAGCAGATGGCGGATTTCCTTGGCCTCGTCGATGACATACCAATAGCCGGAAACCGATACGGCCTGATTGATGTTTTCATAACAGACCGCCTCCAACATGCGAACCACGACACGGTCCGTCTCGGCGCTGATACTTGTTTCCCATTGTCCGTTCACCAACGTGCGCAGCTCCTCCGCGGACAACTGGATCCAGCCCTTTTTGGCGTTGGCCCGAAGCCGCTGCACGACGGATCGCGCCTCCAACCATGCTCCATACAATCCGACCAATGCACCGGGACAGGGAATCGGCCGGCGGCAGGTTTCCGGCAGCGGCGAAAACCCTTTTTTCACGATGTAGGAGGGTAGAAACACCCGCCCGTGCGCGGCCGAGCACACCTCGCATACGTCGTCGTCTTCCGGAACGATGTAGATATACATGCGGATACCGGAACGATCGAAAATATCAATGGCCAGAATTCGTCCGGCCATGACCTGCATTTGATAGAACTGCCACACGACCAGCAGACCCAGGATGGCCACCAAGTAGATCGTGATGTCGGGAAATTCGAGTTCGAACATGGAACCCCGGCTTCTGTTGTGGATCGTCTGTCCGAGAATACCAGCCCCCTTTTCTCTCGCCTAGAAATTTTTGTTCCTGCGCCGACGAAGAAACGCCTTGTCTCATAAATTCTACTCAAGCAAAGACAACGCTTTTTTTCTTTTCCTGACCTTTTCAGAAATCGGTTCAGCCGCGCTCTGTTTCAGCAAACTCCCTCTTCCTCTCTTCATTGCCTTCGTCAAAATAATGAAATCGATTCTCTCCTCATATTTTCACCTAGTTCAAATGGATCTTTGGTAAATAGTTAATTGATTCATCGATACCTCAACCTGAGGATACCTGGTTCTCGCAGATGCGCCTCCTCATTATTTCCCGTCGATTTTCACCTACAAGGAAGTAAGACGTCTTCTCGATCCGGAATCTCCGACGAAATTTTTCTTTGTATTTTCTCTCCGGAATTTGGTAGATAGTTGACCCGGCGCCTGCTTGACGAGTGATAGGGGGGGGAGGGATTCTAGTCGCCGCACTCATCAAGTACAGCGTTTTTTTATAAAAATCCAAAGGGAGGCTACTATGCAGAGGTCTCGTGTGCTCACAGTAACGCTCGGACTTGGCGTGCTCTTCGGAGCCATCGGATGTACCACGATGCCGGGGTCTGCCGGGGCAAAGGTTCATGACGTCACATTCACGGCGACCGAATCGGAAATCGTTATCGACGGCAATGGGACGAAATACAAAGCATGGACGTTCAACGGTCAGATGCCGGGCCCCGTTGTTCGGGTCACACAGGGCGATACCGTCAACTTCACCCTGATCGGTCATAAGGACAACGCTTTCCCACACTCGATGGACTTTCATGCGGCCGAGCTCGACTTCTTGAAAAACTACCACAAGACCGTCGGACCGGGCGAGACACACAAATACAGCTTCGTGGCGAAGAAGCCCGGCGTGTTTTTCTACCATTGCGGTGCGAGCCCCATGATTCAGCACGTCGCCCGCGGGATGTTCGGCGCCATCATCGTTGATCCCAAAGACCCGAGCGTGTGGCCCAAGGCCGATCGGGAATTCGTCTTGGTGCAGTCCGAGCTGTGGAAGAATCCGGATAACGTGCAAGCCATGTTCGATCGGAAGTGGGATCATACGATTTTCAACGGCGGGATCTTCAAATACCATCCGTTCTTTCCCGGCGGAGAACCGCTGGAAGTCAAGGTCGGCGAGCGGGTACGAATCTATTTTGTGAACGCCGGCCCCAACGAATTCTCGGCGATCCATCCCATCGCGGAAATCTGGGACGCCGTCTATGAAAGCGGCAATCCAGCAAACAAATTCGTCGGTGTTCAGACTTATGTGGTCGGTCCCGGCAGCGGAGCCACCTTTGACGTGATCGTCGATGAGCCGGGCGCCTATCCCGTCGTAACTCACTCCTTGACCGGAGCCCTCCGGGGCGCCATTGCAGTGGTGGTCGCTAACCAGAATCCCAAGGACTATAAAGGCCAGTTGATGCCGAACACCCCGTGGAATCCCTGAGTCAGTCGGCAGGAGAGGCAGGATAGAGAGGTCCGTCAGTTCATTACTCACACAAAGGAGCAGACGATATGAGATGGAGCAAGAAAATCGCTTGTGCGACCGTCGCGGTCGCATCTTTCTGGGCCTTGAGCGGCACCGCATCCTATGCCGCAGAGCAGTCGCTCTACGAGCGACTGGGCGGAGTGGGTGCCATCCAGGCCGTCGTCACCAAGTTCATCAGCAACGTAGGGGGAGATGCTCGGATCAACGGCTATTTCAAGAATGCCGATCTTAAAAGGCTCAACAAACATCTGGTGAATCAGGTTTGTCAAGCCACCGGCGGGCCCTGCACCTATGAAGGTCGAGATATGAAAACGACCCATAAGGGTATGAAAATAACGACGGCCGCGTTTAACGCCTTGGTGGAAGATTTGGTCGCCGCATTGGATACCTTCAATGTTCCGGAGAAAGAAAAGGGTGAGTTGCTCGCGATCCTGGGACCGATGAAAGCGGACATCGTCGAAGTCCCTTAATATTGGGTAGGAGAGCGGGCTAAAAGCCATTTCGCCTGGTGGAAGTTCATGGGGGCAAAACCTGAAGAGGTTTTGCCCCCTGTGAATTTCTGAACCGATCGTTTCATGAACCCCAAGCCGCCTCGATTTCATCGTTCCCCACGGAACACCAGCCCTGCAACTTCAAATAACGTCGTGTTATCATAGATGCACAACCTGCGCCTCTCAATCAAGCGGCGCGATAAGCTTCGGTCGTCACATTAGTGGTCATTATCAAGAGGAGGAGTCATGAAAGGGAAGTATTGGGCCATTGCAGCGTGCAGTATCCTCACCGTCGCCTTGTGGAGTCCGGTCAGTTGGTCAGGTCCCGAGTCCGACCCGTTAAAGCCGCGTGTCCCTGATGCCGAGCGGGGTGAGGCGCGAAAAATGAAAAATCCCCTCACCGTCACACCGGCCGTGATCGCCAAGGGGCAGGAGCTCTATGAGGGGAAAGGCACCTGCGCGAACTGCCATGGCCAGACCGGAGCCGGGGACGGTCCGGGAGGAATGTTGCTGACGCCAGGCCCCCGCAACTTCACAAACTGCAAGTTCCACAAGAAACGGAACGATGGAGAGTTGTTCTGGGTCATCAAGAACGGAAGCCCGGGCACCGGCATGCCGGCTCTGGTGAAGGGGGGTATTCTGACCGAAGAAGAGGCGTGGGCGATCATCGCGTACGAGCGAACCTTCTGCAAAGACACTGAATAATCAGTAAAGGGTTCTCGCGATCCCCCAACGAGCTGTCGGTTGCTATTGTCGGCCGGCAGCTCGTTTTTTGCCATCAGGAGCCTTCCTGATCACGATGCCGCTCCGCGGTGCGTCCCGATTCAACGGTCCCCTTTTTTCTTCAGCGCGAGAGGAGTAGGCTGTGAGGTATAGCCTCCGCAAGGCATGAATCCGGGCAAGGATTGCGCCGTGGACTCTACGACTATCCTGCTCATCTCGGAAAATACCGATACGATACGGCTTCTAGACACCATCGCTCCTGCATCAAGCTCCATCCTGACGGCCTCGACCATCGTCGAGGGAATCCGTCTCTGGCGCACAGCCGGACCGACTGTGGTCATTTGCGAAGGAACTCCTCCGTCCGTGATGCCGTTGCTGGATTTGGCGCGACACACTGTCCCACCCATCCCTATCCTTGTCATCGGCGAGCGCCAGTCGGTCAAAGACGCCGTCGATATCATGCGGGGCGGAGCGGTGGATTATCTTACAAAACCTGTTTCCCGTGAAGATCTGCACACCGCCGTCACTCGAATACTGTCGCAGCCGCTTGCCAATCTCCCATCTCCCCCTCAAGACCGCTTCGCCCAGATTGTCAGTGTGTCTCCACAGATGAATTTAATCAAGCAACTGGCGAAAGAAGTGGCCGCAACCGACGCGACCGTTCTCATCACCGGAGAGAGCGGAACCGGGAAGGAACTCTTCGCACAGGCCATCCATGCAGCCAGCCCCCGGGCACGAGGGCCCCTGATCGCCCTCAACTGCGCCGGCATACCCGAACAGCTCCTCGAGGCGGAACTGTTCGGATACCAACAAGGAGCCTTTACCGACGCCAAACATTCGAAACCGGGCCGCTTTCAACTGGCTGAGGGCGGCACTCTTTTCTTAGATGAAATCGGAGAGATGAGCGCAACAGCTCAAGCCAAACTCCTGCGCGTCCTGGAAGACCATGTCGTGGATCCCTTGGGAGCCACCAGAAGCCGGAAGGTGAGCATTCGAGTGATCGCCGCGACAAACGAAGATCTCCCGGCCCATATCAAGGCAGGACGGTTCCGACTCGATCTCTACTACCGGCTTAATGTCTATCAACTTCGCATCCCCCCCCTTCGCGAGCGACCGGAGGATATTGAGGCGATCCTGATGGTTTTTCTGGAGCGAGCGAGAAGAGAGCGAGGCTGTCCCATTCGGGCAATCGCTCCGGAGGCCTTGGCCCTACTGAAGCGCCACGACTGGCCCGGCAACGTTCGCGAGCTGCACAATGTGGTGGAATGGCTCACCATCACTTGCAAACACCCGACCATCCGACCGGAACATCTTCCACCATCAATTCGGGCGATGCCGGTTCAGAGTGGATCGCGGAGCGAATTCACACATTCTCTTCTGGACCTAGGCATGTCGCTTGAAGAGTTGGAAAAACGATTGCTTGAAGAAGCATTGGAGAGAGCGGCGGGCAATGTGTCGGAAGCCGCCCGTCTTTTGAAGATCAGCCGCAATACGCTTCGTTATCGCATGGCAAAGCATCGCCTTCGATAAACGACGGATGTTCCCTGATCGCCGACAAGCGCATCCGGCAAGCATACCTGGACAGACATCTTATCATCTACCTCCCCTCCGACAAGTTTTTCCGGATAAACCTCTTAAGCAAAAGCAGCGGTCATCCGATAGAGCTTGGCATCAACTCTCTGAGTGACTCCAATGCCCAAACGAACCATTCCGATCGCTCGTCTCAAAGTAGGCATGTATTTATCCGGACTTGACCGTTCCTGGTTCCATACGCCGTTTCTGCGTCATAGCTTCCTCATCAAAGATGAGAAGGAGATCGAGACGCTGCGAAAATGCGGCGTTGCCACAGTCGTCATCGACACCGATTTGGGCAAGGACGTAGAGAACGAACCATCGCTTCCCAAGAACATCCCCGACCCTCCAGCGGTTCAAGTCACCGACACCACCGCCGCTGACGACCGGCCTGCCCAAGCCCCAAGAGGGTCGGAACCATCGTCGGCGCGACCGTCTCCCCTTCAATTGGCCGCCCACTTCTCGGAAGCAAGGCAACAGCGCGAGCGATGGCTCGCCCAGGCGAAGGCCCTTTTTGAAAAAACACGAGCAACGGATATCATTGAAGCTCGCGACGCTCAGACCATCGTCGATAATGTGCTGAAAACCGTGCTCGAGCGACAAGCCGCCTGCCTCGCCGTCCTAGGCCTGGGACAACTTGATACGAGCCTACAGGAACACGGCCTTACCGTGTGCACCCTTGCCCTGATTCTGGGGAAATCCCGCAATTTCTCAAACGACCGGCTGAACCAACTCGGGCTGGGAGCCCTGCTGCACGACATCGGCCTGGCCAAACTGCCACATCACATGATCAAACGACCAAAGACGATGACTCCCGCTCAACAGGCGCTCTATCAAACTCACACGCAAGAAGGCCGTAGAATCTTGCAAAAAAGCGGTCTGACGGCTCCGGATCTTCTCTCGATGATCAGCCATCACCATCAATTTGAAAAGCCGGCCGAACCCACTGCCGGCTCGGCGTCCGACACCGATCCCGTCAAGCTGATCAGCGTCATCGACCAATACGACGAACTCCTGAGCGGTCAAACAGGTCTCCCACCCATGTCTTCGAGCCAGGCCTTGTCTCACCTCTATCAGCGTTCTCAGACTCATGCCGAATGGCAGGCTCTTGTCTCATCGCTGATCAGGGTCATCGGCATCTATCCGCTGTACAGCGTCGTGTCCCTGACCAGTGACGAGGTGGGCGTCGTCGCCGCCATTACCCCAGGAAAGGCTCACCTGCCCTACTTGTACATCTGTCGAGACAAATTCCAGCGGCCATGCATTCCGCCCGAACCGCTCGACTTAACCCAAGAACCGGAAGGCAGCCGTCGGGTGAAAGAGCTGCTGGATCCTCGGCGGTGCGGCGTCAATATCGAGCAGGTGCTCGAACAGGCTGCGGCATGACCATTCCCCTTCCCTCGACTCCCTCTCCTGATGCTCTCCCTCACCGTCCCGGCACCGCCTGGCTGCCGACCCATCACGACCTCTTTTTGGTCATGGAAGCTTCGGAAGCAGCCCTCTTTGTCACGAACCAAGACGGCCGCATCCTCTTTCTCAATCCCGCCGCCCAGCAGTTGATCGGCGGCAGTCGGCATGCAATAGGGTATCCTCTGCACGAACTCCTTCACTGTGTCGCACGCGACGAGCAATCGAGCGAGGGATGCCCTCTGCAAACCGCCGTTTCCTCCGGGCAAGTCACCGTGCTGCCGCCTTACCGATGGACCAGACCCGATGGCGCCGTTCTGGACATTTCCGCCACCTACTGGCCTCGCCGGAAGGGGATGACCGTGATCGGAGCCCTGGCGGTGATTCACAATCTGACAGAGCAGCAAGAAATGCAGCGGGACATTCAACGAGTCGCCCGTCTCGCCGAGGACGCCCCCGATCCCATTGCCGAATTCGACGAAAGCGGCACGATGCTCTACGCCAACACGGCCGCAATCGAGCTGATGAACGCAGCCGGCGACCACGGCGAGTCCATCCTCTCGATCTTTCCGCCCCGGCTTGAGCAAATCATCCTCTCATGCCTCGATGGCAATCGGCCAAGCGGACGGTACGAGCATGCTCTTGATCATGTGGTGCTTGCCTGGACCTTTTTCCCCATCGGCGATCTCCGGCAGGTTCGGGCCTATGGAGTGGACATCACCGCCGACGTGGCGCTCCGCAAGGCAAAGGAATCGGCAGAAGAATCGGCCAAAGCCAAGGGTCTCTTCCTCGCCACCATGAGCCACGAGTTGCGGACGCCAATGAACGGCGTTTTGGGTTGTACCAGACTGCTGCAAGACACCGCTCTCACACCTCAGCAGCAAGAACTGATCGTCACCATGCAACGGTCGGCCGAAGCCCTGCTCGCGTTGGTCAACGACATCCTCGACTTTTCGAAAATCGAGGCGGGCAAGATGACGCTTGAAGTAGCCGATGTCGATCTCCGTTCGCTGGTCAAGGATGTGATTACCCTGGTCTCGGAATTGGCCAGACAAAAGGGATTGACGCTGACAAGCGAGGTTCATGAAAACGTGCCTCCTTTCTTCCGGGGAGATCCGGTGCGGCTCAGACAGATTCTCTTTAATCTGGTCGGCAACGCCATTAAGTTCACCGAACGGGGGGAAGTCGGCATCACCGTCGGCATGGATCCGGCCTCCTCCCCCGAGGCCGAGCACATTCTCATCCGTTGGACCGTGAAAGACACCGGCATTGGGATGACTAAAGAGCAATTGGACCGACTGTTTCAGGCCTATGTCCAAGCCGACGCTTCGACGACACGGCGCTTCGGCGGAACAGGCTTGGGCCTGATGATTTGCCGCCAACTCGTCACCCTGATGGGCGGAACCATTTCCGTGGAGAGCACGCCGGGCAAGGGGAGTACCTTTACCTACACCACGAATCTGTTGCCGGCCATTCAGCGCACCGTTCCAGCTTCTTCAGATATTGACTCCGCCATTCGAGCCGCAGCGTCACAACTGCCACGGCGGATCTTGGTCGTCGATGACAATGAAATCAACCAAGTCGTTGCCTGTAAATTTCTTCAAAAACTTGGTTATCAGGTCGAAGTTGCGCGCAACGGACGCGACGCGGTCGAATCATTGGCGCGGGTCAACTACGACGCCGTTCTCATGGATTGCGAAATGCCCGTTATGGATGGATACGAAGCCGCACGTTGTATCAGAAAAAAAGAGGAGGAACAGAGATCCCCTCGCCTTCCCATCATCGCCATGACGGGAAACACATCCGTTGAAGATGCCCAGCAATGCAAAGAGGCCGGCATGGACGAGGTGGTCACAAAACCGGTGTCGTTGATCTCCCTCCGAACAGCTCTTGATCACTTGCTGCGTACTGCCTCAAGTCGGCGCGAACTGATTGCTTGAACAGAACTTTGGCACGCCATCTCTTCCGATTATGCTCTTCCGATTATGACGTGAGAAACCTGATGTTTTTCAGCTCTCTGAACAGCAGAGCGTGCCCACCGATTGATCGCCTTGCCACGGACACGCTCTGTGTCAGGTCGAAAGTCTGGAGGGAATTTCGGATGCCGACTGGCTACCCTGCAGAATCATTCAGTTGGCGCCCAGCACTTCAGGAAAGGGGCAATCCGGCCACTGCCCTTGCTCCCTGTGCAACTACCTGCAAGATCGTCACCCGGTTTGATCGAACAAGCACTCCGGACTCAACGGCAACGAGCATCTGCCATCGTTGAGAAAGGATGCGCGCTCCCTCTTTTTGAACTTTTCTCTGTCACGCACAATCCGAACTCATCCCTTCAAAGACCATAGCAGGGCGTTTCCGTCACATAAACCATAAAAGATAATGGGCAATCGATGGGAAGGACGAAGACGGTTTATTCAGGATAGATAGCATGTCGGAGGAAAAACCGCTCACCGGACAC
>JAIWOH010000031.1 GCA_020216985.1 Nitrospira sp. | reverse complement strand
CATTTACCTGGCATCACTGTTTAGCCGGACTGCCTCGCGGCCTTTTCGCACTTATCACACTGAAGTTTAGTACTGTTGAATCCCCAGCATGTTTGTGATCATAGCTACAATTCCAAATACAACCCCCGTCACGATAAGCCCGTAAATCACTAGCTTAATATGGTCCATGTAGCTCCTCCTTATTGGATGGTTGGGTAAAAACTGGTGCTTTCAATACCACTGACGAAGCAAGAGTGTCAAGATTTTCGTTTTGACAACTGCCTTCCGATTGAGTCTTTTCTTCATCCGCCCCACGATGTGGGGATCTTTTACCTCCGGCGAGGATTATCTCCACCGTAATCGTGATATTGCCTCAAATCCTAAAGACTTGCGAACAGTCTCAAAAGGAATTGCTGCCATCTTGGAGTGTCACAAGAAAAAATGAGAAAGGCAAACCCAGAAGCGTATCGTTCTTGTCAGATTGACGGACTGGTCTCGTACGGACGTTTAAAAAGTATCCATATCGATGACTTCGGTCGCTTCCCACAGATTCTTCCACTCGGCTTCAGCCAGGGCCTTGTCTCGATCCTCCTCCGTATCGTCGCCGAATCGATGGGAAGCTTGAGTCCCTTGGTTCACCGGTTGACTAGGGACCTCCGAAGTGGAAGTGTTGTTCGCGGAGAAACGCGGCCGTTTCTTCTCTGGATGTAAATTAACAGGCATATCGGTCACCTTTGATTTCGTTTGTTCTTCTGAACTTTTTGACGATTCGATCGATGATGTCGCTCGTATCCCCGAACGCACGTTTTCTTAAAAATCATATCAGTTTCACTACCGTTACTCCATCTCCCCCTTCGGCCCGATCACCGGAGCGAAAACTCACCACATATGGAGAATCGCTCAGATATTCGCGCAAGACGGATTTAAGCCGTCCCGTACCATGACCATGGATGATGCGGAGGAAGGAGACTTTGCCCAGCACGGCATGATCCAATGCCGCGATGACTCGATCGAGCGCGTCATCGACCGCCTGTCCTCTCACGTCCACGACCGTGTCGGCATCGATGCTCGATTCCAAGCCGATCGAAACCTCCGTCTTCCGTCCCGACGATGTGTCTGAAACCCCGCCATCGGTTTGACCTGAGAGACCGGTCAAGTTTGAGACGGCCGCCACTATTTCTCCGTCCCCGACTTTGATGCGCACGCGTTTTTTCCCCTGTGGCGACTCAAGCAAACGTCCGGTCATGCCCAGCCCGGCGATTTCCACCGTATCACCGACCTTGAGCCGCTCAACCGGAATAGGCTCGCCAATCGGTGCAAATTCTCGTCTCACCTGCTCTTCTATCTCACTCAGTCTCTGCTTCGCTTCCTTGGCCTTGGCGAGCTTCTGTTCCCGTTTGACAGCATCGACCGTCGCCTGAACTTCCGCGCGCGCCCGCTGGAGATGCTCGTCCAGCTTTTTCCGCAGCCCCTTACGAACCTCCCGTTCGGCCCGTTCCAGTTCTGCTTGCAGCGCCTTGGCTTCGGCCGCCGCCCGTTCGGATTCGACTCTCGCCCGTCTCGCCCGTTCGATTTCCTCGGCCAACTGCCGCTGCTTCAGTTGCAAATCTGCCATCAACCGTTCGAGCTGCCGATCGCCTTGCCGCAATCGCCGCCGTGCGTCGCTCACCATCGCCTCGTCCATGCCGAGCCGACCGGCGATCTCCAAAGCCGACGAACCTCCCGGCATATTCAGGAAGAGCCGATACGTCGGAGCCAGCCGTTCGACATCAAATCCCACGCTGGCATTGGCGAACCCGGGCGTCGTCTGAGCCAACTCTTTGAGGGGTCCATAGTGCGTGGTCGCCACTACTTTCATGCCCAAGGCCGCCAGACGACAGAGCACCGCCCCGGCCAAGGCCGCTCCCTCTTCGGGATCAGTCGACGTCACCGGTTCATCCAGCAAAACCAACGATCGCGGCGACCGCGGCTCATGGTCCTCGCCCCGCTTATCCGCCCTGGACAGAAGCTCGACAATCTGCAGGATATGAGCGGAGAAGCTGGAGAGATCCCGACTGATGTCTTGTGCGTCGCCGATGTCGGCATAGCACTCCGTGAACAGAGCCATTTCGGATTCCGGGGCGCACGGCAAGTGAAGCCCGGCCCGCGCCATCAGCGAATAGAGGCCGACGATTTTGAGTGTGACGGTTTTGCCGCCGGTGTTGGGACCCGAAATGACGAGGACCCGAACCGTCTCGTCCGCGATGATGTCGTTCGGCACCACTTCTTCCCTCACGACCATGAGCAGAGGATGCCGCGCTTGTTTCAACACGACGCGCCCCTCGGCGTTGAGTTCGACCGGACTGCATTGCAATCGACGGCTCAGCTCGGCTTTCGCTTGGATACAGTCCCACTCGGCGAGCCGTTCCACCCCTTCGCCGATTAAATCGGCTTTCTCGGCCACCGACGCCGTGAGGTCGCGCAAGATGCGGCGGACCTCCCGCTCCACGTCGAGATCGGCCACTTTGATCGCGTTGTTCAGAGCGATCAACTCACGAGGCTCGATAAAAACCGTCGCACCGCTGACGGAGACGTCGTGCACGATACCCGGCACTCTTCCCCTCATATCGGCTTTGACCGGAAGAACGTACCGCCCCTCTCGTTGGACGAAATAAAGCTCCTGCAAAACTTCCCTGTACGCTTGGGAATGAAGAATTCGGTCGAGCCGTTCTCGGATTTTCCATTTCAGCTCATGGGCATGATGCGTAAGCCGCCGCAACTCCGGGGTGGCCGACTCTTTCATCGTGCCGTCCGATTCGATTGCCCCGTCGATCGCTGATCGAACCGGGCGCAATTCTTTCGCAAGGACTTGAAGCGGCCCCACGACGCGGGCCAAAGCTCGAGCCTCCGCGGCATGTCGCGACATGAACCGCCCCGCCTCGTCCATCAGCTCTATGACCGTCGCACAGTTCCTGAGTTCATGGGCCGCGAGTTCCCCCCCTTTAGCGGCCCGGGCCAAGTCCTGGCGGATATCGGGAAATCCGAGACTCGGCATCGGCTCATCGCTTTTCAACAGCTCCACCATCTCGGTTGTTTCCTGCTGACGCAATCGAGCCGAACTCACATCATCGGCAAGTGCCAAAGATCCGCACCTCTCTTTCCCAAGCGGCGACTGTGCGTGTTGAGCCAACAGATCCAGCACGCGAGGCCATTCCAACGCCTGCGCCGTCTTCGATTGACCATGATTCATGATCGCCTTTCGCTCCCGTCAAATCAGCGTGGATTTCGTGACGGATTCTGCGACGGATTCTGAATGGACTCTAACGAAGGATTCGATCGACTCGCAAGAGAACCGCCGCGTTTTCTCTCAACGACACATGCTTGACAACAATGAAACAGCGTGGATACTATCGCGTGTTTTTTTGAGTATCTCCCGGCAAAAGGCTTGTTTTTTACCTAAGTAAAGGATCTCTATCATGGCTATTCGGATCGGCATCAACGGATTCGGGCGGATCGGGCGCACGGTGCTGCGCGCTTCTTTGGGCGATCCCGACATCGACATCGTCGCCATCAATGATTTGACGGACGCCAAAACTCTTGCGTACCTGCTCAAGTACGACTCCGTTCATGGAACCCTCAAAGATCACGTCGAGGCTCAAGACGACCACATTCTCATCAACGGAAAGGCCATCAAGGTCCTGGCCGTGAAGGACCCTAAGGACCTGCCTTGGAAATCATTGAACGTCGACGTCGTCATTGAGTCCACCGGCCGGTTTACCGACAGGGACAATGCCGGCAAACACCTCTCGGCAGGGGCGAAGCGCGTCATCATTTCCGCCCCGGCCAAAGATCCCGACGTCACTATCGTGCTCGGCGTCAACGACGAGAAGTTCGACCCCACGTCCCACCATATCGTGTCCAATGCGTCCTGCACGACCAATTGTCTTGCTCCGGTCGCCAAGGTGCTGCTGGACAACTTCGGCATCAAACACGGCATCATGACCACCATTCATTCCTATACTAACGATCAGCAGTTGCTGGATCTTCCGCATAAAGACCTCCGCCGCGCCCGTGCGGCCGGTGTATCGATGATTCCGACGAGCACGGGCGCGGCGAAAGCGCTGCACCTCGTCATACCGGAACTCAAGGGAAAGCTCGACGGTCTTGCCATTCGCGTCCCTACTCCGAATGTCTCCTTGGTGGATCTGACCGTCGAAACGGAGAAAGACTGCGACATCGCGGCCGTCAACAGCGCGTTCAAAAAGGCCGCGGAGGGGCCGTTGAAAGGCATTCTCAAATATTCCGAGGATCCGATCGTGTCCATCGACCAAAAAGGCGACGCCCACTCCGCAACGATCGATGCACCCTTGACCAACGTCGTCGATAAACGCATGGTCAAAGTCACCGCCTGGTATGACAATGAATGGGGGTATTCGTGCCGAATCCGTGATTTGATTAAAAAGCTGCAAAAACCGAGTTAAAAACCGGAACTCTTGCCAACGGCGGCCCGACTTCCACCCTACAGGCAGCCACGACCGATCATGGGACTTCACACGAAAAAGGGGAACAGCCGTGAACTTGCACAAAAAAACCATCGATGACGTGGTACTTCGCGGAAAACGGGTGATCATCCGCGCCGATTTCAACGTGCCGCTGGACGAAGCGTTGCAGATCACGGACGATACGCGCATTCGCTCCACGCTGCCGACCATCAATCGTGTCGTCGACGAAGGCGCCAAGGTCATCGTGTGCTCCCATCTGGGGCGTCCCAAAGGAGTCTTTGATCCCAAGTACAGTTTGGCGCCGATCGCAAGGCGACTAGGGCGACTTCTGGGCAAGGAGGTGATTTTCGCGCCGGATTGCATCGGACCGACCGTCGAAAAGCTCGTCGCCAAGATGAATCCCGGCGACGTGCTCCTGTTGGAAAATCTCCGCTTTCATCGCGGCGAAGAGCAAAATGACGACGCCTTTGCCAAGGCCCTTGCCTCACTGGGAGACGTCTATATCAATGACGCTTTCGGAGCCGCCCACCGTGCCCATGCTTCCACGGTCGGCATCACAAAGTTCATCAAAGAAGCCGCGGCCGGTTTTTTACTCAAAAAGGAAATTGAATATCTGGAAGGCGCCGTCGCCAATCCTGTTCGGCCGTTTGTGGCAATCCTGGGAGGAGCCAAGGTGTCGGGGAAAATCGGCGTCATCGAAAACCTGGGCAAGAAGGTCGACAAGGTCATCATCGGAGGCGGCATGGCCTTTACGTTTCTGAAAGCAAAAGGCATGGAGATCGGCAATTCATTGGTTGAAAACGACATGCTCGACTTTGCCAAAGGCATCGAAGACCATGCGCTGTCACGGGGGGTCAAGTTTTACCTTCCGGTGGATTGCGTCGTCGCAGCCGACCGCGAACCGGGCGCCGAATCGAAAATCGTCCCTGTCCAGGAAATTCCCAAAGGATGGTACGGTCTCGACATCGGTCCGGCTTCGGTGAAGCTGTTCAATGAGGCCGTTCAAAACGCAAAGACGATTCTCTGGAACGGACCGATGGGCGTCTTTGAAATCGACGCCTATGCCAGAGGCACGCTCGCCATGGCTCACGCCATCGCCGACGCCTATGCACTGACGATCATCGGAGGAGGCGAAACGGCGTTGGCCGTGCACCGAGCCGGAGTTTCCGACAATATGTCTTTCATTTCCACCGGCGGCGGCGCCGCGCTGGAATTACTTGAGGGGAAAAAACTTCCCGGCCTCGTCGCGTTGCCGGACCGGACGGACTAACGTCCGTCATCGCTGGATTCCATAAAGACAAACGGCGGCACCGTGCGTTCGTTCCTCATCGTCGGTAATTGGAAGATGAATAAAACCCCCTCCGAGGCGGCTGCTTTCCTGCGCGCCGTTGGGCCTCGGCTTCCCGCGTCTCCGGCGGTCGAATTCGTGGTCGTCCCTCCCTTTACCGCGATTGAGTCCGCCCGCACGGCCCTCGGTTCTTCATCGCCGATTCAACTCGGCGCGCAGAATATGTTTTGGGAAGACCATGGTCCTTACACAGGCGAGGTCTCCGCACCCATGCTTAAAGATCTCGGCTGTCGATACGTCATTCTCGGTCATTCGGAACGACGCACCGTGTTCGGCGAGCGGGATGAATGGATTCACAAGAAAATCCGCGCCGCGCTCGCGCACGATCTGAAACCGATCGTCTGTATCGGAGAATCGTCGGCTCAACGGGAACAGGAACGAACGGAAGAGGTGCTCTATCAACAATTAAACGGCGGCTTCGGGGACCTGCCTCTCCAAGCGATGACGGGCGTCACCATCGCCTATGAGCCGATCTGGGCCATCGGAACGGGCAAAGCCGCCACCGCCGATCAAGCGGCCAACGCCCATCAAACGATCCGGAATTTCTTGGAAGACCGTTGGTCGGCCGACGTCGCAAAATCAACGAGAATTTTGTACGGCGGGAGCGTCACGCCCGACAACATCGGTGCGTTCTTGCAATCGGAGCAAATTGACGGCGCATTAATCGGCGGGGCTTGTCTGCACGTGGAATCCTTTGTTACAATCGGCACCGTTGCTTGCGCGATCGCGGATCAAGGGTAAATGCTATACACACTAATCATCATCCTTCACGTGTTCATTTCGTTCCTCATGATCGGAGCCATTCTGCTTCAGTCCGGAAAGGGCGCGGAGATCGGGGCGGCGTTCGGAGGATCGAGCCAAACCGTTTTTGGAAGCCGGGGCCCCGCCAATTTTCTCAGCAAGCTGACCGTCATCGTCGCGGCGGTGTTCATGCTGACGTCGCTCAGCCTGGCAATTTTGGCCAAAGAACGGAACTTTTCCTCGACCGTCATTGATTTGAACAAAAAGAGCGAGTCCCCGGCCTCTTCCTCGCCGACTCAACCGGCAGCCGAATCCCACTCTACTGGTGGAAACGGCTCATCCGGTGAACAACATTGATCCCGCCTTGAGAACCCGAACAACCCGCAATCCCCTAAGACTCTTTCCTTTTATCAGTCAGGGTCAGTGAGAGGAGTTACCCTCTGTGACTCCCGACAGCAACCACAAACACTCGAAGAACGAGTAGGATTCTCTTTACAGGCAGGAGCCTTCTTCTACCAACTCTATACAGGCGTCAACCACGAGGCGTAGGCAGGATTCTCTCCCCGCACGATGGAGAAGAACGTCTTCTGGAGCATTTGAGTGATCGGCCCCGGTTTGCCGCTTCCGATCGCGCGACGATCGATTTCACAAACCGGCGTCAGTTCCGCCGCCGTGCCGGTCACGAAGACCTCGTCCGCAATGTACATTTCATCCCGCGTAAATCGTTCTTCCTCCACGACAAGCCCTCGCTCCCTGGCCAATTCGATCACCGAATTTCTAGTGATGCCTTCAAGCACCGATGTCAGAGGAGTGGTTTTCAACTTTCCTCTCCGGACGATGAAGACGTTTTCTCCTGTTCCCTCGGAGACATATCCCTCGGCATCGAGCAAGACCGCTTCATCGTAGCCGGCGGCTTTGGCTTCCCGTTTCGCCATGATCGAATTGACGTAATAGCCGGCTATTTTCCCTTTCGTCATGGACACGTTGACATGGTGACGGGTAAAGGAAGACACACAGGCGCGGATGCCGTTCGCCAACGCATCCTCTCCCAAATAGGCCCCCCATTTCCACGCCGCGATGGCGACGCGAATCGGATTGTCGCCGGGATGAACCCCCATCGCCCCATAGCCGATATAGACCAACGGGCGAATATAGCAAGCATCCAGACGATTGATGCGAACGGTTTCAAGGATGGCGTCGGCGATTTGTTTTCTGTCATAGGGAATCGCCATCATGCCGATGTGAGCGGAGTCAAACAGCCGATCGACGTGCTCCTGAAGCCTGAAAATAGCCGATCCGGCCCGGCCCTTATAGCAGCGGATTCCCTCAAATGCCGCCAAGCCGTAATGCAGCGAATGGGTCAAGACATGCGTGTTGGCTTGATCCCATGCGACGAACTTGCCGTCCATCCAGATTTTTTCACTGGGTTCCAACATTGAACGCGACTCCTACCTGCGATGACGGCTCCGATTCCACGACCCCGATTCCGTTTGGCGCGCGAACTATAACGCGAGGCCGACCATGCGTCAAGCAACCGACCCTGTCTTCCTCTTGCAGAAAGGGCACAGTCTTGATTCTGATTCGGGTAGAAAACCGATTCAACGCGACAGACAAGACGGCCGAAGGCAAGTGCTGAGAAACGTTCCGATCCGTTCCTTGGCCTCCGGATTCAGTCTGATCATTTTCACCCCGAACCAGTGTCCACGCACCCAGCGAACCAAGGCAAGTCCGACATCCACCGAACCGGCGCAGTCGGGAAGAGACAACCGAGCGACAAGTTCCATCCCTGGCATCACCCGATGGTCGCCGAGCGCTCGAAATCCGATTCGAGATAAATTCGTCACCGTTCCCTTGCCGAGAAACTCTTCACCCATATAGTAGAAGTTGCAACGGACGGGAATGCGATGGTACGTGCGAATTACAAAGCGGGTTGAAGACATACCGTTGTCTCCTGAAGGAACCGCCCTCTATTTTAAATTTCTACCGACCACTGAAGCGCTGACGGCAAAATACTCCTTTCCGCTCCACCTTTCTATCCCTTCTGAAGAGGGGGTAAAATGACGCAGCCCCGCTCGCATCGAGCAAGACGCACTGAAGACTCAGCGGCTTACTTGACATCATATAAAAATGCGTGGTATCAAAGCTGCTCCGCTTAGGGAGATATGAGCATGTACGCAATCATTGAGACAGGTGGAAAACAGTACCGAGTCGAGGCCGGATCCACGATTCAGGTTGAAAAACTTCCCGGTGACGTCGGCGGCATAGTCGAATTGGACCACGTACGCTTGGTTCACGGTGTTGCCGGTCCTATCATTGGGCAACCGCTCGTGCAAGGCGCGAAGGTTACGGCTGAAATCTTGCGGCAAGGCCGGACAAGATCCATTACCGTCTTTAAGAAGAAACGCAGAAAAAACTATCGCCGAACCCGCGGCCATCGGCAACATTTTACGAAGCTCCTTATCAAAGACATCACGACAAACTAACAGCTACAGAGGAGGCTGCCCATGGCAACAAATAAAGGCGGCGGTTCGTCGCGGAACGGTCGGGACAGCAATCCGCAGTATCTGGGTGTCAAGGCGTACGGCGGTGAAACCGTAACGGCGGGGAGCATCATCGTCCGCCAACGAGGCACCAAATTTTTCCCCGGCTTCAACGTCGATATCGGACGAGACCACACGTTGTTCGCCCGGATCACCGGGACGGTGAAATTCGAAGGCGGGCGCGGCAGACGGAAGGTCAGCGTGTATCCGCTCCCCGCCGAATCTTGACCCTCTCGCTCTGCACGCATCCTGACCTCGATCGTCCGATACCCTGAACGTCCCTTTTCACCGGCGATAGCAGGTCGGGTATACTCCAATCTATGGCACACCGCGATACGTTCAACCCGATACAGGCATACCATGTTCGTCGATGAGGCGGTCATTACCGTTCGTGCCGGACGGGGGGGAGACGGCATTTGCAGTTTCCGCCGAGAGATGTACGTGCCCCGCGGCGGCCCGGACGGAGGGGATGGCGGCAATGGCGGCAACGTCGTCTTAACGGCGTCGCATCGTCTCACGACTCTGCTGGATCTCCGGTATCAAAAACACTACCAAGCTGAAGACGGACGAGCCGGCGGAAGTTCCAAATGCACCGGCCGGTCGGGAGCCGATGTCGTCGTGACGCTCCCCGTCGGCACCGTCGTGTACGACGCCGCGACGGGCGACATACTGGCCGACCTCGTCAACGACGGAGAAACGGTCGTCGTTGCCAGAGGCGGGCGAGGGGGGCTCGGCAATTGTCATTTCGCCACCTCGACCAATCAGGCCCCGACTCGGTGGACTCAAGGAACGGACGGCGAAGAGCGAACCCTTCGGCTTGAGCTGAAGTTGCTCGCGGACGTCGGCCTGGTCGGCTTTCCTAACGCAGGAAAATCGACCCTCATTGCAGCCGTTTCGTCGGCGCGCCCCAA
>JAIWOH010000030.1 GCA_020216985.1 Nitrospira sp. | reverse complement strand
AATTGCCGAGTATCCGTTCACCACCTTGGCTCCTCATTTGGGCGTCGTGCACTGGGGATCCGATCGCAGCTTCGTCGTCGCCGACATTCCCGGCTTGATCGAAGGAGCCCACGATGGAAAGGGGCTGGGACTTCAATTTCTTCGCCATATCGAGCGCACGGCTTTTTTGCTTCACCTGATCGACGTCTCGGAGTGGACACCTGTTGAGCCGATCGCCGGCTTCGAAACTATGAGGCGCGAGCTTGCGGCGTACGATCACACGTTGATCGACCGCCCCTTCGCCGTCGTCGCAACGAAGATCGACATCGGCGGAACGTCGGATCGACTCGCGCGACTCCGGGACTATTGCAAGCATCATCGCCTTCGATGTTTTCCCGTTTCATCCGCCACGAGAGAAGGTCTCGACGACCTGATCGCCTTCGTCGGCGCGCAAGTGGACCGCCTCCGAAGCCGGCCATGCGAGACGAAATCTTAACGAAAGCCAAACGCATTGTCGTCAAGATCGGAAGCAGTCTGATCGCTTCCCGCGACACCGGCTTGCGTCTCGATCAAATCGAGCGGCTTGCCGACGAGCTGGCCGTTTTACGGACAAGCGGCCGAGAAGTGCTGGTCGTCTCATCCGGGGCGATCGTGTCCGGCATCAAGAAATTGCGGTTGAAGGAATATCCGAAAAGCCTTCCGGTCAAACAAGCCGCCGCGGCCGTCGGACAAAGCCGCCTGATGTGGGCTTATGAAAAAGCGTTCGAACGCAGCGGCATTCAAGTCGCGCAAATTCTCCTCACCCATCAAGACCTGGCTGATCGCCGCCGATTCTTAAACGCCCGCCATACCCTCGCGGCTTTGATCGGATTCGGAGTTCTCCCGATCATCAACGAGAACGACACCGTGGCCGTCGATGAAATTCGAGTCGGCGACAACGACACGTTGGCGAGCGAGGTCGCCCACTTAGTGGACGCGGAGTTGCTCGTCATTTTATCCGACGTCGACGGTCTTTATACGGAAGATCCAAGAAAGAACCCGACCGCGACGCTGATTTCGATCATTCCGGAAATCACGGAAGATATCGAACGACGGGCCGGCGCCTCGAGCACCTTCGAGGGAACCGGGGGGATGGCAACCAAGGTCCGCGCCGCCAAGAAGGTCGGCGAGTACGGGGTTCCCACGTTGATCGTCAACGGCGAACGGCCCGGACTCCTTTCAAGCGTACTGGCCGGGAATCCCGGCGGCAGTCTTTTCTTGGCGCGGGCACGGAGAATGAAGAGCCGCAAACATTGGATCGCCTTTACACTGCGTCCCCGCGGGCGCGTGCGGTTGGATCAAGGAGCGGTCGAGGCCTTGGTCAAGCGGGGAAAAAGTCTCCTGGCTTCCGGCATCGTCGAGGTGATCGGCGATTTTGAGGCGGGAGATCCGGTCGCTTGCCTGGATCCCGATGGAAAAGAATTCGCCAAAGGCCTGGTGAATTTTTCCTCGGACCTGTTGGATCGCATAAAAGGCCTCAAGACGGTGGACATTCATGCGCGAATCGGACCGCAGGAATACGAAGAAGTGATCCACAGAGACAATCTGGTCGTTTTCTAGACTTCGAGTCGCATGCGCCGCCGTTCGGTCATGAGCGATTCTTCTCCCGACTCACACTCCTCACCGTTCAAGCTGGGGCTCCTCGGCGGCAGTTTCAATCCCATTCACAACGGCCACTTGGCCGTTGCAAGCGAGGCCCGAGACAGGCTGAGACTCGACCGAGTGCTCTTTATTCCGGCCGGCGATCCGCCCCACAAGCGGAACGGATCGCTGGCGTCCGCGACGGATCGCTATGAAATGGTCCGGCTTGCCATCGCCGGGACGCCGTCATTTGATCTCTCCGATATCGAAGTCCGACGGGAAGGAAAATCCTATTCCATTGATACTGTCCGAACCTTGGAGCGGCAGTTCGGCCCGGCGACGGATTTCTACTTCCTCATCGGGCTCGACGCCTTTCTCGACATCCACCATTGGAAGGCTCCCTTGGAATTGTTGCAAGTGTGCCGATTCGTCGTCGTGCCTCGACCGGGGCAGTCGTATCGTCGTCTTGTGAGCATTCCCCTGCTACCGACCCTCGATCTCGATATGTTGGCCAAGCTTGACGCGGGAATCCTGCCCCGACTGGACATCTCAAGTACGTCATGTCGAGGCGTGATCTGTCTTCCGATCCCGCTCTGCCCCATTTCGGCGTCCGACATTCGACGTCGAGTCAGAAACGGTGACACACTGGCAAATCTGTTGCCGCCCCCCGTTGAATCTTATATACTTCGGCATCGCTTGTATCAGGAGGATCGCGATCGGACAAACATCTAAGGCCGTCGCACTCGCCATCGGAAAGGCGATGCTCGACAAGAAGGCCGTCGATGTGCAGGTGCTGCATGTCGCCCCGTTGACGTCTGTCGCCGATTACTTGGTCATCGGTTCGGCGGACTCGGATCGGCAAACCCGCGCTATTGCCGACCATATCGACGAAACCATCTCCCGTCTGGGGCGTCGAGCGCTGAGCATCGAAGGCACGACGACGGGACAATGGGTCTTGATCGACTTCGGCGACGTGGTCGCCCATGTGTTTAGGCAGGACGCTCGGTCCCACTATGCCCTCGAGCGGCTCTGGAGCGACGCGAAGTCGGTGCCGATTCCCCAAGACTCGGACTCAAAGGTTGCCCCCGAAGGGCCTCAACGGCGTGTCGCGACTCGAAAAACGGCCGCCCGCAAGTCGGTTTAGTCATGCTCAGACTATTGATCACGATTTTTTTGATCAGCGCCGGTATTTTCATCTATAGCTATTTCCGCGAACTGAATCCCGGCGCGGTGACGATCCATACAAGCCCCACGACCGAATTCGAACTCAGCCCCGTCAATCTGGTCTTGATTTCCATGGCCGCCGGCTCGGTCTTTGTCGCCTTCCTGGTCGGCCTCCAACAGACGGCCCACGCCATCGTCAACTGGCGCAGCAACCGACAGGTCCGTCGCAAGGAAAAGGTGGACGTGTTGCATCGGGACGGCACCCATGCCTTGATGTCCAAACGCACGATGGAAGCGATCTCGCTGTTTGAAAAGGCCCTCGCCATCGATCCCAATCGCGTCGATTCGCTTCTATGGCTCGGGAACATCTACCGATCCGAGCGCAATTTCTCCGAAGCCATTCGGCTTCATCAGCACGCCCATCGGGTCGACGACCGGAACATTGAAATTCTACTCGAATTAGGCACGGATCTGGAGTGCGCCAAGCGATATGAGGAGGCGCTTCAGGCGTTCGACAAAATCCTAAAGATCGAGTCGGACAACTTGATGGCGCTGATCCGCAAGCGTGATCTCAATATCCGCTTGGAACGGTGGAGCGAGGCGCTCGAAATTCAACACCGGTTACTCAAGGCTTCCCTGCCGGCCCAGGAAAAACGGGCGGAAGCGGAATTGCTGGTCGGTTGCATGTACGAAGTCGGCCGTCAGTTGTTGGAGCGCGGACACCCGGACAAAGCTCGCCGCTATTTTCGAGGCGCCATCAAGAAGGACCGCGCCTTCCTCCCCGCGTACATCGGGCTGGGCGAAATTTTGATCCACGAAGGCAAAACCAAGGAAGCCGTCGAAATCTTCAAGAAGGTCTATGCCAGGACGCGAAGCATGATCATTCTTCACCGGCTTGAAGAATTGTTCCTGGACCAAGGGGAACCGGGGGAAATCATTCGCGTCTATCAGGAAGCCTTGCAGCACAACCCGCAGGATCCCGTGCTGCAATTCTACTTAGGCAAGCTTTATTATAGGCTTGAAATGGTGGATGAAGCCTTCGAGATCCTTTCGACGATCGAAGGCCCTCAAGATTACCTGCTGGACTATCATAAGATCATGGCCAATCTCTTCTTGCGCAAACAGCAATTCGAGCAGGCCATCGTCGAGTTGAAGAAAGCGCTCGGTTTCAAAAAGCGCGTCGTCGTTCCCTACATTTGCACCCAGTGCAGACAAGAGTCTGCGGAATGGTCGGGGCGCTGCCGCGGATGCGCCCGCTGGAATACGCTCACCGCCCTTCCCTGGCTCGAAGCTGGTCAACCCGTCTCCCATTCGGAGGGAGAAGGAAGCCCGCTTGTCCGCACCATTCCTTATCAAGGCATTGCGTCGCCGTTTGAAACCGTGTAGTGTCCCGCAACCGGCCTGTTCCTTGGCAAGGGGCCGATTGCCGATGAAAAATGAAGAAAAGATTCGCGTCGAACGAATACCGGAACCACCTGACAAGAGGCCGCAGTAATGACCACCTATTCGCAACTCGCAGAGAAAGCCCTTCACGACCAACCGCTGACCATGGCCGAATCGCGCGCCGTGTTGAACGCGCCGGATGATGATCTCTTGGCCTTGCTGCATGCCGCATTCATCGTTCGATCAAAATATTTCGGTCGGACCGTCCGTCTTCAGATGCTGCAAAACGCCAAAAGCGGCGCCTGCCAAGAGGATTGTCACTACTGCTCGCAATCGTCTGTTTCCGCCGCTCCGATCGAGCGATATAATCTGTTGCCGCGGTCTCGGATGATCGAGGGTGCGCGTCTGGCTTCCGCCTCAAAGGCTCAACGTTACTGCATTGTCATCAGCGGCCGGAGCCCGCTGGATCGGGAAATCGAAGAAATCGCCGAAGCCGTCCGTTCAATCAAACACGAGGTTCCCATCCAGATTTGTTGCTCGCTCGGCCTGCTGAGCGAGGCGCAGGCCAAGCGGTTGAAGGCGGCCGGAGTGGATCGGGTGAATCACAATTTGAACACCAGCGAAGCGTATCACCCTTCCATTTGCACCACCCACACGTTTCAAGACCGTTTGACCACCATCCGAAACGCGCGGGCGGCCGGATTAGAAATCTGCTCCGGCGGCATTGTCGGGATGGGCGAACAAGACGACGACGTGATCGAGCTGGCCATGGCTCTCCGGGACGTGAAGCCGGATTCGATCCCGCTCAACATGCTCAATCCGGTGTCGGGAACGCCGCTGGCGGGCTGTGATCACTTAACCCCGCAACGGTGCCTGAAGGTGCTGTGCCTGTTCCGTTTCCTTCATCCGAGAACCGAGATCCGCATCGCCGGCGGGCGGGAGCACAACCTTCGCAGTCTCCAACCGTTGGCGCTTTACCCGGCCGACTCTCTCTTCGTCAACGGCTACCTGACGACTCCCGGAGCCCCGGCGCCGGAAGTGTGGAAGATGATCGAAGACCTGGGTTTCACTATTGAAGTAGACGATCGGCAACCGGCGGCCTCATGACTGTGAATGCTTATGATCGGCTCTACGCTGTTCGTAAGCCTGTCGGCGTTTTCCTGATCACGCCGGGCATCGAGATGTCGCCGATGAGGTGACCGAAAGCAGATCGTTTCGGAATCACCCATAATGAATAGAACCCTGAACAGAATCCCGGTGCCGAATGCGCGGAGGGCTGATCGGGCAGAGGATCGCGGCCGGTTGCCTGGCCGGCATCGTGCTCTTTTTTCCATCTCTTCCTGAATCCCTGGCGGAACTCGATCCCGTTCAAGTGCCGCCCGCCAAGGGAATCCTCCTGGTGGCCCATCCCTTGATGGAAGATCCCAACTTCCGCCGCACGGTCGTGCTGCTTGTCGAACACGGTCCTCAAGGAACGGTCGGTTTCGTACTGAACCGCCCCTCCGACATTCCCCTGTCTCAGGTATTGCCGGACCTGGCCGCAATTAAAGAGACCGGCTATCCGCTGTTCATCGGCGGACCTGTGTCCCCAAACCGCATGACGATGTTGGTCCGTGTGACAGAGCCTCTCCCCGACATGCGGCGGGTATTCGACGGAATCTACGTGGGCGGCTCGTTGGAACTCCTGGAACGTTTGGTGACGCAGCCCAAGCCGACGGAGGCCTTTCGAGTCTTCTCGGGAATAGCCGGTTGGGCGCCGGGACAATTGGCTTTTGAAATCCGAGAGGGAGCTTGGGGCACATTACCAGCGGACGCCACTGCCATCTTCGATCATGACCCAGATACGCTTTGGGCCGAGAGTCTCCGGCGCCTTCAAACGCCGAGAATCATTTCTCGTTGAACGGGATTCTCTTCTCCTGCGATCCCGTTCAAGTCGTCACTTTTCCGATTGCTGTCCCTGAAAACCTCCCCTATATTAAGGAAAATTATGAGAGGCGAACGACTCTAAGGAAATGATCTATCGACTCGCCTGACAAGACGTCCGGCCTCGGCACCAGCGAATCATCACAACGGGAGAAATCGGTGAAAACCATACTATGGAAGAGCTTCATCATGTTCAGTCTGGTCGCGACATGCGGAACGCCGGACTTTTCGTTCGCCCAGTCGCCTGCCCCTACCCCGTCGAGACCGGACGTCGTCACCTTGAAAGACGGCAGCCTTCTTTATGGCGAGATCGTCGAAATGACCGGCGGGATTCTCTCCATCAAGTCGGCGTCGAGCGCCGATAACGTGATCAAAATCAAGTGGGACGACGTTGTCGCATTGGAGGTCACCCATCCGATCCCCTTCCATCTCAAAGAAGGGACGATTCTCAACGGCACCGCCGTCGCCGGTCCGCATCGCACCATCAATATCCAGGCGGACCCCCTTCAAGGATCGATGACCGTTCCATTGTCCTCCATCGAATCCATCAATCCGCTGGCTCAGCCGCCCGTCGTGTACATCGGAAGCTTGAACGCCGGGTTCTCGCAAGCCACGGGCAACAGCCGTCTTCGCAACGTCAGCGTCGTCGGCGATCTCGTCGCCCGCAGCGAACAACTCCGATTGACCATGCTGGGCCGTTACGTCTATGGCGACAACGACGGCGTGCTCATCACGCGCAACGCGCGGGGGACCATCAAGCTGGATTTTTTCATCACGAAGCGGTTGTTCTGGTTCGCCTCGGCCTACTTCGAAAACGACCGGTTTCAAGATCTGAAGCTCAGGACGGCCATCTCCAGCGGTCCCGGATTTCAGTGGATCGACCGCGGAGACTACGGCGGACTCTTCAAAGACATGACGTTCTACACGGAGGCCGGCTTGTCGTATTTCAACGAGGATTTCCGCACCGCCGCCGACCAATCGAGCTTCCGGGCCCGCGTCTCCATGAAATTGGACTGGCCGCTCTTCGACGGCCGGGTTACGCTCTATCACTACAATGAGATTTTCCCATCCATTGAGAACGCATCGGATTTTTTCCTCACCATGGACAATGGCATCCGTTTGAAAATCGTCGCGGGCCTGGCCAGCGGCTTTCAGGTAACTACACGCTACAACAATCGGCCGCCCGCCGGGACGACCGACACCGATCAGCTGTATCTGTTCACGTTGGGATATAGTTTCGACACCACTCGCAAACGATAACGGCGGAAACAGTGTACTGAACCCTGTTTTCGGAGGAGGAACGCCATGCTGAAAGAGTTCAAAGAATTCGCGATGAGAGGCAACGTGCTCGATATGGCGATCGGTGTCATCATGGGAGGCGCGTTCGGCAAAATCGTGTCGTCGCTCGTCAGCGACGTGCTGATGCCGCCGTTGGGCTTGATTCTTGGCAAGGTCGATTTCTCAAGCCTTTTCATCAATCTGTCCGATACGTCCTATCCCTCATTGGTGGCGGCCAAGGCCGCCGGAGCTCCGACCCTCAACTACGGAGTCTTTTTACAAAGCGTCTTCGACTTTCTGATCATCGCGTTCGCGATTTTCATGGTGGTCAAGCAGATCAACCGGTTTAAGCGCGAGGCGCCTGCTCCGCCTCCACCCGCCCCGCCGGAGCCGACCAACGAGGAAAAGTTGTTGATGGAAATCCGAGACTTGCTGAAGAGCCGTCAATCCGGTTTACAATAACCACCGGATCAGATCGGCCGAATTCTCGATGGCACCGCGCATGATCCTTACACAAACAAGGAGGTTATTATGAAGACACGCCATGCTGCGCTTCTGACGACGGGCTTGGTGACCCTCATCGGTTGTTCTTCCTATATCAAGCAACCGACCGTTTGCATTGACCGATGGTACGGGTACGTCCAAGAGGGCGGATGCCCGTCCGCCGTCAAGGCGGCAGCCGTTGATGAAACAGCCGCCCGCCTGGCCGCCCTTGAACGAGAACGACAGCGGTTGGCCGACGAGTTGGACGCAGCGCGACGTCAAAACGGCACGTTGAGCAGTCGAGTGAGCGATCTGGAACGACAATTGGCCGACCGCGATCGGGAACTCTCGGCGCTTCGTTCCGGCAGCGGAGATCGGGATCGACTGGCGTCCCAGCTTACGTCCGCGCAGGGCGACAGAGATCGGCTGGCGGCGGAATTGGCGGCGGCCAACCAGCGGATCGCGGATCTTGAACGGCAACTGGCCGAGGCGCGGGCGGCTCAAGCCGCACCTCCTCCAGCCCCCAAGCTCGAAAGCGCACGACAAGGGCTCGTCAGAGCGCTCAGACCGCAAATTGCAAAGGGCGACATCTCGATCGATCTCAACAGTGAACGGCTGCTGATCAATTTGGCATCCAATTACCTGTTCGGCTCCGGCCAAGACCAACTCAAGCCGGGCGGCGTTGAAGCACTCAAGAAAGTCGGCGAAGTGTTGAAAGACTACCCTGAATATTCGGTGTCCGTTTCAGGACACACGGACAATCGGCCGCTCCGGAGCACCTTAAAGAAAAAATTCGCCTCGAACCAAGAACTGTCTGAAGCTCGGGCTGCAAGCGCAGCCAAAGCACTGACGGAAGGAGGGCTGACCTCCGTGACGACGACCGGCCACGCCGACACTCAACCGGTCGCATCAAACGATACTGAAGCGGGGCGAGCTCAAAACCGGCGGGTCGAGATCATCGTCAAGTAAGAGAGCGGGCGAGAGGGCTGACAAGCCGCCTCCTCCCTGCCTTGATAAGGCTGGAAGAGATCTTCCACACGTGAGGATCTCTTCCGGCACACTCCCGATTTTCCCCCACGTCAAAGCCGGACGCTCATCGGAGTTGCCGTAGCGACTGTAGGGAATGTCCGAGGTCTTGATGCTCTCGACGCCCATCGGCTTTACCGACACGCTCCTATCGATGCAGCCCGAGGATCGTCAAGGCTGGGACCGGTCGACGATCCGAAACCGGACTTCATCAACCAACGTATAGGCGTTGGCTCGCTCCCCGGCAAAAAGACCGCAGCGATAAAGACCGGGCGTCCATCCGGTCGCAGGACGGGTCAGCATGAAATAACCCGATTGATCGTTTGTCGTAGTCATCACTCGGTCCTGAGCCACGACCCGTTGCCCCTCGCGTTGTCCGTCGGATTCCATAAAACACTGGGCGGCAAGCGGCACGGCGTCGTACGAGGCCGACACGAGTCCGAAGACCAAGTAAATCTCCGGTTGGGTCGCCGGAAACGTATCGCCGGGATTCAAAGGAATGAAATCATGGGCCCCGGTCGGAAAATCATCGCGTACGACCTTTCCCGCCGGGATGACGAACCGAAACCAACTGAAATCGGCATCGCGCCCCATGAGGGAGACGCCCGCGTCCAACACGTTCTGCGGTTCCACTTTCCGAGCGGCCTCCGCGTAGAGCGTTTTTTCCGACGACTCCGCATCGTTCTGATCGCCGACCATTCCGTGGGATTTTCCCGATTCGAACTCGCGTAGTACAGCATCCGGAACATGCGGGCGCACCGTATCGAGCCATTTGGCGAGCTTCTCTTTGGAAAGCACACGCATGCCCGCCGGAAGGGCCACGTCTTTATTCGCCGCCTCGAATTCGAGCGCCGCATCATACAGCATGTGAAAATGAACGAATGCCTCCTCCCATCGTTCCAATTTCACCAGACATTGCCCCATGCGGAACGTCGCATCGGCATAGTCTTCCTCGCTGAGATCGAGGCTGAACAAATTCCCGAATACGGCCAGCGCCTCCTCACATCGTCCGAGTTGCATGAGCGTGATCCCCAACTGATGCGTCGCTAGAGCATCACGAGGATTGAGAGTCAGCATCTTCCGATAGATGGGTTCCACTTCCCGATAACGGCCCGCCGCAAACAGTTTCCAGGCGTCCGCCCGA
>JAIWOH010000036.1 GCA_020216985.1 Nitrospira sp. | reverse complement strand
CACGCTCTTCAGCGTCCCCACCACGCTCGCCACGGCATCCTTCGGGGGAATGACCCTGTGCACGTGCACAGGGTCCGCCTCAATCCTAATCTCCCCGATGAACCAGTCCGGGTGAAATTTCCGCACTTCCTGCAGCATGATGCGGAGCGACTCGGCAATCCCACGGACGAGGATGTTTCGCCGATACCGCGTGCCCCACACAATGTGATCCTGCATCTTGTAGACCGTATGCGCCGCTTTGTGGAGCTGCATCGGCTTTCAACATACCGCAGGACACCGGACCTTGCTCACACCCCAGCCCTCCGGGGAGGGATCTCCCGCGTAAGTAGATGACGCTTGAGGTTTGATGGAAGGTCACTAACGGAGGAGCCAGTCACTATAGACAACCCGGCTTGCTTCTCCATTTTATTTTGAAGCAAAGTCCGTTTCTGAACGGCTAAATAACCTTTGCAGACGACATACAACCAGTCACGCTTCAGGCCGTCTTATGCACGCTGGTTAGGAGATGCCCCGAGGCGCAATTTGTTGCCACCAGAACTTTCCCGCACTCAGCGAAAAACGAATGCTGGTATGACATGGCTGAGTTGCAACTGACATTCCATGCCACAGAGCCGGCACTGGCCTTCCGGCACTGTTGTTTGTTCCGGTGAGAAGGTTGACTTTCTGTCACAGGTCGGATCTACACGGAAACTCTCCCGCCGAAACCTCAATAGAATCGACCGGCCAGGCGGCGCTACACATTTCCT
Organism: Nitrospira sp.; assembly: GCA_020216985.1. Classification (GTDB taxonomy): domain Bacteria; phylum Nitrospirota; class Nitrospiria; order Nitrospirales; family Nitrospiraceae; genus Nitrospira_D. The sequence goes on along the minus strand of JAIWOH010000036.1, from coordinate 9,254 downwards.
GCTCGTTGCGATACACAATTCCTCGACAAATCCCGCATAACTGCTTGAAGTTCTGTCGATGGGCCTTCCATCGTGCCATTTGTCCCTCGGCACCACTGTTCACACCCGCTCTCGAACGACCTGCTTGCGCGTCAGAACGATATAGCCGGGAGCCGCGTCATAAACCGTCTTCCGTGAGAACTTATTGCGTCATGGGGAGAAGGCAGCCATCGTACCGAACAAATCGGCGCAATTGAGTTCCGCGATGCATTGAGAATTGCCCTCTCTTCGCCCCCTTGACCGTCCATCACCATCGGTCTAGACTTTGCTCATCGACTTGCAACCAACCTTCCACGAAAGGAGCTCCCGCCGTGAGCGATCACCCGATTCACGATCAACATAGCCATCAGCATGGGACCGGTTGCGGCCATACGGCCGTTCTTCATGACGGCCACACGGATTATCTGCATGACGGCCACTTGCATCACCTCCATGGCAACCATGTCGATGAACATCGTCTGGACGTCACGCAACAGAATCCGGCCGCCTGCACGCCGACCCATGGTTGTAGCGGTCACGAGGCGGGCCACCGCCATGGCGCCACCTGTGGCCATCAGGCTGTTCCCCACGGCGATCATGTGGATTATTTGGTTGCCGGCCATTTGCACTTCGCCCATGAAGCCCATTGCGACGACCATGGGGCCGTGCGGCTGGCCTAGAGTGGCCTTGATACCGGCGAGCAAAGGGATCTCGTCTGATCCGATTCGCCTAGATGGCATCCAAATAAAGTAAGGCGCTCATCGTCTGGACTGACCTATTCCCCAGAGGTGCCGGTGGGAAGCACCACTCGCCGGTCGATGCCGACGTAAAACTCCACCGCCTGCGATTCGACGCCCTGGATCAGCGCCACCCCCAGCGCAAGGGCCGCGATACCTCGTCCCACCTGCCTGCTTTGCTTCCGCTCAAACCGCCTCCACATAACGACCTCCTTAATATGTGGTTGGATATCCGGCGTGGCTTCCTGCCACGGCAACAGGGCCGGCACGCGTTGTCTCACCAGGAGAACGTGCACGACGACCCCACCTCATTGCGCGGGAGCGTACTGGGAGGTCTTCCATCCGGTGAGGAAATTTTTATGAACGGCTTGCACCGGCCAATCAGCGGTCGCTGCAGCCGATGTTCATCCACGGTGGCGGTTTCCCTGTCATCTTGTGAGCGGTCAGGGAGAAGACCTTGCTGCTCTCACCCCCTTGCGAACCGATCTCGCTCTTTTTCCCGCGCAACGGGCCGTGCTACGATGGCGTCATGTTTTTCGACACCCACACCCATCTCGATGACATCCGTTACAACGACGACCGTGATGCCGTCCTCGCCCGTGCGCGTGAGGCCGGCGTTGAACGGTTCGTGACAATCGGCTGCGACCTTGCTTCCAGCCAAGCCGCCGTCGCTCTCGCTGATCAATATGATTCAGTCTACGCGGCGATCGGAATCCATCCCCACGAAGTCCGACACATCGCCGACGGCTGGTATGACGAACTCCTCCGGCTGGCGCGGCACAAGAAAGTCGTGGCCTATGGGGAAATCGGCCTCGATTATCACTACAACCACTCGTCGCCCAAGGAACAGCGGGACCGGTTCCGCGAGCAGGTGCAACTCGCCCGCGAACTCAAGCTGCCGGTCATCATCCATACGAGGGAAGCGCAAGAGGACACGATCGCGATTTTACGAGAAGAACGGGCATCGGAAGTCGGCGGGGTGTTTCACTGCTTTTCAGGAGATGCGTGGCTGGCTAAGGACGCGCTGGATCTTGGATTCTATCTGTCGTTTTCCGGCATCGTGACGTTTCAGAACGCCGCCATGTTGCGGGAGATCGCCAAGACCGTTCCTTTGGATCGGCTGTTGATTGAGACGGATTGTCCTTACCTTGCGCCGGTCCCTTATCGCGGGAAACGGAACGAGCCCGCCTATGTCGCCCACGTAGCCGACAAACTGGCGGCGATTCATGGGACTTTGTCTCCGACGGACATCGGATTCCGCACGACCGAAAACGCCAAGCGCCTGTTCAAAATCGCTTAAGCTGATGCTGCCGGCGCCGTTCCGCTTTCGGCAGCTTTCGAGGGTTTCCTCTTTTCTCCGGTCCCCGGCCCCGCCGCTTATCCTCTCCGCTATCCAATTCTTTGTATGGGACCATGCCGCCGGCCGGCGGGCCATGCAGCTTGGCCGCGAATTCCCTGGCCTCCAGAACGAACGCGCCGTGCGATCGCGCCACGTGGATGATCTCGCGATCCGAGGTCACCACCGCGCAGTCTCTGCCATAATGGCGCGCCAGCCGTTGGATCACTTGATCGGCCTTCTCTCCCCTCTTGGAATAGATGACTTCGATGCCGCCGTAGCGCTCATGCTGTTCGATCGGTCGATCATATCGCCACCCATCAAACACCACGGTCATGGCATGCTGTCTCCGATGACGATACGCCGCCAACGATTCCAATAAGTCCTCACGAGCGGACTCCAGCCTATCCGAAAGGCCCCACATCGTGCCCAACAGGTTGTATCCATCAATGATCAGGTGCGTGCTCACAACGTCACCGGCCCTCTCACCGAAGGCCAACAGCGTTCATTTTTTAGGAAAACCTTGCAACTCCTTGACAAGATAGGACGCTTCTGAGAATAGTTGGCTACGCTTCCCCATCAAGCCTCTCATGCGATTCTACAGGGAACATCGCTCCTTTGCCACATGGGCCAAGACGGTCATCATGGGCGTTTGCGCGGTGACCGCCGCTGAGATGACGGCCCCTATCTCCTCGCTCCTCGCCGCGCCGCCGAACGACCGCCCCCCTCCCTCCCGCCCCTTGACGCCCACGAAAACGCCCAAGGTCAAGAGCGCTCCCGTCGCTCTGGCCCCCGCCACCGTCCATAATCTTCGCGTCTGGAGCACGCAGGAAAAAACCAGGTTGGTGTTGGATCTCGATCGGCAGATTCAACCGACCGAGCGTCGCGTGCCGAATCTGGAGCAGGTGGTGATTTCACTTCCCAACGCTTCGATGAGCCAATCCGCCAAGACCAAGGCCGACAACGGCTCCCTGCCGCCGCTCTTCACCGTCACCCAGACGGAGGGACCCACCGTTTCCGTCTCGTTTTCTCTCGGCGGACTTCGTGCCTACAAACAATTTACCCTGTCCAATCCTCATCGTCTCGTGATCGACGTCGTCCCTCTGAACGAATCGCCTTCTGCTCCACCGACCGAAGATCACGCAACAGCGCAGCCCCCGGCCGATCTTCCAGATCAACCCATTGTTCCTACGCCCAAGGGCCATACGACCATCGTGATCGATCCTGGTCACGGAGGAAAAGATATGGGAGCGAAGGGCCTTCGGCACACGGAAGAAAAGGATATTACCTTGAAGGTCGGATTGAGTCTCCGCGACTTGTTGAGCAAGCAGCCCAACCTGCGAGTGCTCATGACGAGAGATCGAGACGTGTTCGTCGAACTTGAAGAGCGGGCCAAGTTCGCCAACAGTCATAACGCCGACTTGTTCGTATCCATTCACGTCAACTCGCACCCTTCACACCACGTCAAGGGTGTCGAGATCTACCACTTCGGAGAGGCCAAGGATCAACGAGCGCTTGAAGTGGCGGCGCGCGAGAACGGCACGCCGCTCAATAGCACCGGCGTCGGCTGGGAGTATCTGGTCGCCGACCTGTTGACGACAAAAAAAATCCAGTCTTCGCTCGACCTCGCGTGGACCGCCAAAGAATCCCTGATCGCGCACATGAGCCGTCGCTATTCGATCCACGATCACGGCGTCAAGACGGCCCCCTTCTATGTCCTGCGCTTCACGACCATGCCGAGTATTTTGGCCGAGATCGCCTTTATCTCAAACCCGGACGAAGAACGTTTGCTTCGGCAACCGGCCTACATTAACGACGTGGCCCTATCGCTCTACAAGGGAATCACGTCGTTTCTTGCCGCCAACGGAAACGGCGCCCGATGACCGACACGGACTCATCGGCGGACCTCCATGCCCGTCGTTAAACTGATTCTCGAATATGACGGATCGGCCTATTCGGGATGGCAGCGCCAACCGGACCGGCCCACGATTCAAGAAGCGCTAGAAACCGCCGTCGAACGTGTCGCCCAAATCAAAGTGCCGGTCATCGGCGCCGGCAGGACGGACGCGGGCGTCCATGCTCTCGGACAAGTGGCTGGCTTCCGTGTCGAACGGAACCTGACGCCTCGCGATTGGGTCCGGGCGCTCAACGCCCACCTGCCGGACACGATCGTCGTACTGGCGGCAGAGATCATGCCGGACACGTTCCATGCCCGTTATTCGGCCACCGGAAAACTGTACGAGTATCACATTCTCAATCGACCGGAGCGGCCGGCCATCGATCGACTGTTTTGTTGGCACATTCGGAAACCGCTGGACGACGCCGACATGAGACGCGCAGCCGCGAGTCTGATCGGAAAACATGATTTCTCCTCGTTCCAAACTCAACCGACCGATAATGACGATCCCGTCTGCCATCTCAAGCGGTTGGCCGTCATCCGCGATGGGTGCCGGCTCAGAATCGAGGCCTACGCCGACCGGTTTCTCAAGCAAATGGTCCGTTCCATCGTCGGCACGCTGGTCGAAATCGGATTGGGCAAACGTCCGCCCGAAGCCGTCGAATCGATCCTGGGCGCGCGCGACCGTTCTTCAGCCGGCAAGACCGCGCCGCCAAACGGGCTGTTTCTCGTGCGAGTCGATTATGAAGACGCGTCGGAAACGACGGAGAAATAATATTGGAAAGAGAACCGAGCGGCGTCCGGCCTCTGTATTCGACCGGCTACCGAACGCGAGGAGAGGGTGGGAAGGCATGAATGCGGTTGTGTCGGGACCATCACGAATCGCGGTTTTCCAGTTTCTTACGCAGTTCGATCAGCTCCTGCTCCAAGGCGACAAACCGATCGTTGATGGGGTCCGGAATGTTGGTGTGATCCATGGTTGCATCGGGCAGCCGTTCGCCCTGGGACTTGATGATACGAGCCGGCACTCCGATGACGGTCGAGTTGGCCGGGACGTTCTTCAGAACGACGGAATTCGCTCCGATCTTGACGTTGTCGCCAACCTTGATGGCCCCTAGAATCTTGGCGCCCGCGCCGATGACGACGTGATTGCCGATCGTGGGATGGCGCTTGCCTCGCTCTTTGCCTGTCCCACCGAGCGTGACACCCTGAAAGAGGGTGACATAGTCGCCGATCTCCGCAGTTTCGCCGATCACCACGCCCATGCCGTGGTCGATGAAAAAGCCCGTGCCGATCTTGGCGGAAGGATGGATCTCGATCCCGGTCAGCCAGCGGGCCACCTGCGAAATGAAACGCGGCAAGAACGGCACGCCGTGCGCCTGAAGCCAGTGGGCGATACGGTAGGCGAGCAGTGCGTGGAACCCGGCGTAGGTCAGCACGACCTCCAAGCGGCTGGTCGCCGCCGGGTCCCGATCGAAGACGGCCTGCAGGTCTTGGCGAATCATTTGCACTGTTTTGCGCATGCCCCATATCCTACGTCGCTCAGGCCGGCACGATCAAACACACCGCGTGGGCGACCATGCTTTCTTCTTTCCCCACCGAATCGAGGCCCTCGCCGCTCTTCACCTTCACATTGACCAACCCCGGCTCGATCCTCAGCGTCTCGGCCAGTCGTTTGGCCATGGCGGATAAATGACCGGCCAGCCTCGGGGCTTGCGCGACGATGACGCTGTCGATATTCCCCACCCGATAGCCCTTGGCCTTGAGTTTATCGGCGACATCCTCCAATAGCTTCAAACTGGAAATATCCTTGTAGCGGGGATCGGAACTGGGAAAATGTCGGCCGAGATCTCCTTCGCCCATGGCGCCCAGCAACGCATCGCACACCGCGTGCACCAGGACGTCGCTGTCCGAGTGGCCCAGCAATCCTTGGCCGTGCGGAATCTCGATCCCGCCCAAAATCAACTTCCGTCCCGACCCCAACGGATGTACGTCATAGCCGTAACCGATTCTCATGGAACTCCTCATCAAGCTTCTCTCGTCACGGTCAATCATAAGCCGAGGCCGAAAGGACGTCCTTCGATGATCGCTGATCGCCGTTCAGCGGTTAACGTTCCTTCCGTCTCGACGACAGAATCGCTTCCCCCACAGTCATGTCCTCCGGCCTGGTGACCTTAATATTCTCGCCGCTTCCTTCGACCACCATGACCGGATGCCCGGCCCACTCGAACAAAAACGCGTCGTCGGTGGCGTGCACCCCCTCCGCGTGCGCTTTGCGATGGACTGCGAGCAATCGATCGAAGCGGAACGCTTGCGGCGTCTGGGCCAGCCAGAGCGGCCGCCGATCGACCGTTCGCTCGACGTAGCCCTGCGCTCCCACCTGCTTGACGGTATCCCTCATCGGCAACGCCACGATCGCGCCGCCCACCCGGCGCGCCGCTTCCACCACGTCGCCCACCATGCGTTCCGTCAAAAACGGACGAACGGCGTCGTGAACCACGACGATCTCCGTTTCATTCGGAACATGTTCGAGGGCGTGCCGGACGGAATCCTGACGTTCCTTTCCCCCGGCTACCACCCTGGTGATCTTCGTAAAACCGAAACCGGGAATAAGGTAGTTCAGGCAATAATCGAGATCAGATTGAGGAACCGCCAGGATAATCTGATCGACGACGGATGAGGCCTCAAACACACGCAGCGAATGAACGACCAACGGCTCTCCGCCCAAGGCAAGAAACTGCTTGGGAACGGCGCCGCCCATGCGCAGCCCTTTCCCGGCCGCCGGAATGACGGCAACGACGAGCGAAGCCTTCTTCTTCGTAACGTTCTTCTCATCCGTCCGTTGCGTCGGTTCATCCGCCGACTTCATTCAGCCAACCGCACGAGAGGATCGGACAATCTTCATACACATCAGCCGGCATACGCATCAGCCGGTCACGGACGAAGCGTGAGATAAATCGTCCGCCCTTGCCGCTTCAGGAGGAGCAGCACCGCTTGATCTTTCGGCAACTTGCCGATGATCTTTTCGTACGTTTTGAGCGAGGTCACCGCCTGCCGGTTGACTTCCAAGATGACGTCTCCCTCACGAACACCAAGCTCTTCGGCCACGCTTCCCGGCTTCACTCTGACGACGATGACGCCGCGCTCGCCGGATTTCAACCCGTACCGTCCTGCCAGCTCGTCGTTCAACTCACGGACATCGATCCCGGACAGCACACCGCTGGGGATCGTTCCCTCGCTTTCGTCGTCGCCGCCTGATTGGGACATCGATTTCGGCTGCTCCGCGATGGTCAATTCCATCGTCCTGGGCTTTTTGTCGCGAATGATCTTGACCGCCACCTTCTTGCCCACGGGAGTCTGCGCCACCGCGTTGCGAAGATGCGTGGGGGAATCCATCGGTTTGCCGTCGTACTCGACGATGACGTCGCCGCGCTCGAACCCCGCCTTTTTGGCCGGGCTGTCGTCCACCACGTCGCTGACCAACACTCCTTTTGTATCGGCGATGCCAAACTGGGACGCCAACTCCGGCGTCAGGTCTTGAATCGACACGCCCAACCAGCCCCGTACGACCCTGCCGGTCTGCACGAGCTGCTGCATGATCGATCTGGCCATGTTGCTCGGCACGGCGAACCCGATGCCCATGTTCCCGCCGCTCTGACTGAAGATGGCGGTATTGATGCCCACCAGTTCGCCTTGCACGTTGACCAGGGGGCCGCCTGAATTCCCGGGATTGATCGCCGCGTCGGTCTGGATGAAATCCTCATATTCGGCGATCCCCGCGGATCGGCCCAACGCGCTGACGATCCCCATCGTGACCGTTTGAGTCAATCCAAAAGGATTGCCGATCGCCAGCACAAACTCGCCGACCTCCAACTTGTCCGAGTCGGCCCACGGCACGACCGGCAATCCCGTCGCGTCGATCTGCACAACCGCAATGTCCGACTTCGGGTCGGTCCCGATGAGCTTCGCCTTGAACTCCCGCTTGTCCGACAGGGTCACGCGAATATCTTCTGCTTTCCCGACCACGTGATTGTTGGTGATGATCAATCCGTTGGAGTCCACGATGACGCCGGACCCCAATCCCCGTTCTTTCCGCTCTCTCGGCTGCTGCTCGAACCGTCTGAAAAATTCGTCTCCGAAAAACCGGCGGAAGAACGGATCGTCAAACGGTGTGGCATGGGGCCCGTCTCCCCGTCCGGTTTTTGTCGCGTAGATGTTCACCACCGCGGGCTTCACCGCCTTGGCGATGTCGACGAACGATTGCCCTCCTCCACCCGGCAGGATCGGCTGCGGCGCCGTCGCGACCGGCCTGGCCATCGGCGCGGACGGGGTTTCGGGGACTGCATGGCCGGTCGGCATCCAATTGAGATCGGAGGCCACCACAAAGCCGATGATCACCCCCGCCGTAATCAACGCCGCCGCCAGAATCCAGCTTCGGCTTCCCCTCGGAGACTGTCGATCTGGATTCGGCTGAATCATGCCCCCCGTCCTTTCATCGGCCCGCGGTCGCTCATTGAACCTTGCCCGCGTAGATGTCCATGATCGTATGAAGAAATGCGATCGCCTCGGCTTTCGGTCGCTGGAACGAATTTCGGCCGATGATGCTGCCGAATCCCCCTCCGTCGCGGATCGCCCGTACTTCCTCAAAAACGTTCTTGTCCTCGCTCTTGGCTCCGCCCGAGAAAATCACGATGCGCCGGCCGTTGAACGCGCTTTGCACCACGTGCGCCACTCGCTCCGCCAACGTTTTGATCGGAATCTGAGCCGACTCATAGACTTTTTTGGCGGCGGCCTGTTCCACGTGCGCGGTCGGCAGTTTGACCTTGATGACATGGGCGCCGAGCTGTGCCGCGATTTGAGCCGCGTAGGCCACTACGTCGATCGCCGTCTCGCCTTCCTTGCTCAGTGAGGAGCCGCGCGGATAAGACCACACCACCACGGCCAAGCCGTGCTCTTTGGCTTCGGCGGCGATCTCCCGCAACTGTTGATACATGATGTTGCAATGGGCGGAACCGGGATAGATCGTAAAGCCCACCGCGGAACAGCCCAGCCGGAGAGCATCCTTGACGCCGCCGGTGACGGAGGGAAGCGGGTCTTTGTCCTCATGCAGGACGTCATGATTGTTCAGTTTGAGAATCAACGGAATCTGCCCCGCGAAGTCCGCCGCGCCGGCTTCCAAAAAGCCCAGCGGGGCCGCATACGCGTTACAGCCGGCGTCAAGGGCGAGTTGAAAGTGATAGTGCGGATGATAGCCTGGAGGATTGGG
>JAIWOH010000035.1 GCA_020216985.1 Nitrospira sp. | reverse complement strand
CGCGAAACTTCTCGCCGGCCCATGTTCGAAACCTTGGTCAACCGGCAAAATCACCAGCTTGCCCGTACCCCCAAGCCTGCCCGCTCGCAACATGCGGGCGAGATTGGTTTTTGTGCCGGCATTGTCGCTGCCGTACCAACTTAAGATCTCCTGCACCCGATCTCCCATAAAAGTGTCCTCCCCCTCAACCTATCATAAAAAATATGCCTATGCCTTCCCTTGAATGAAGGATTCCGCCTCTTCAACGTCAAGGCGACTCCCGATGATCAAGGACACCCGCTGATGCAAGGTCTTAGGCTCTATCTCCAAAATTCGCGCCGTCCCCGTGGACGCTTTTCCGCCGGCCTGCTCGACGATCAACGCCAACGGATTTGCTTCGTACAAAAGCCGCAGCTTTCCTTCGGGCTTGTCCACCTCTCCGGGATACAGATAGATTCCCCCGCCGAGCAACAGCCGATGGACGTCGGCGACCAAACAGCCCGAATAGCGGCTGCTGTAGGGACGGCCTGTCGCCTTGTCGTTGACTTTCAGCGACTCCACATATCGCTTCACCCCTGGCTGCCACCGCTGGACGTTTCCCTCGTTGGCCGCGTACACCCTGCCCCGGTCCGGCATTTTGATCCGATCGTGCGATAACAAGTATTCGCCTGTATCGGGATCGAGCGTGAACCCGTAGACTCCTTGCCCCAGCGTGAACACCAACATGGTGCTCGAACCATAGAGGAGATAGCCGGCTACAATTTGTTCTGTTCCCGGGCGAAGCAGGTCTTCTTCCCGCGGCGACCGATCGGCGCGCCCGTGTTTGAGCACGGAAAAAACGGCTCCGAGGGGCATGTTATTGTCCGTATTGGAAGAACCGTCCAGCGGATCGAAAAGCAACAGATATTTGCCCTGCGGCCAATTCTCCTGCAACATGAGCGGCCGCTCCATTTCTTCCGATGCCACGGCGCAGACGCACCCGCTGTGACGAAACACCTTGACGAAATCGTCGTTAGCGATCTCGTCCAACTTTTTGACGGCCTCGCCCTGGACGTTCGTCCCGCCGGTTGTGCCTAGAATCGGAATGAGTCCCGCCCGTCGAAGATCATGCGCGATCAACTTTCCGACCAAACCGATTTGTGTCAAAAGCGTCGAAAACTCGCCCGTCGCCCCCTGATAGGCGGCTTGGCCACGAATGATAAATTGGCTTAATGTAAGGGGAAATTCCCTCATGATGACTCACAAGTATAGCGGGTTTGCATCCGGTGAACAACAGCCTCTCATCAGCCTTTCTCTTCGCGAAAGGGCTCGTCTATTTCCCGTGACCGGTTCCCGAGAATCCATCCACCAGGTCGGCGACGATCGATCCTAAAACGACCTTCGCCCTCATGCGCAGAGGGGTGCGGCGTTCATCGGTCGTGAGCCACACGCGGATGTTCCCTTGATTCATAAACAATCCGTGAAACGGCATGATCACCAGCAGTCTGGCGGTTTCCGCGCTGCCCCATCGCCCCTTGATGACTTCGATCTCCTCGACCCTGACCTCGACCGGCCTGTTCTTCTTGTCGTGATAGACGTTCATCGTCAAAGACGAGCCGGGCGTCAACGGCAACACGCTCCTCGTGTAATACAGGCATGAAATAATATCCTGCGTGCCGGTCGGAATCGGCAACGTTTCGGTCGTTCCTCCCCTCACCGCCGTCACTGTTCCCTCCCGCTGATGAAACACGTACTCGATGTCCTCTTTTCTTTTTCCCTCCCGCCGCCGAAACGTCATGTGCGCCGGAACGAGCGAGGGGAGATCGATTTCCGATTCCACACGGTTGTCAACGGGGAAAATCCTGGTCAGAATCGGTCCGGATCGGGCGGTCCCCACCAATTTCGCGAGCGCGCCGTCCGCAGCCCGATCAAGGGCGCTGATTTCCATGACGGCAACGGCGGCATTGATATTGAGCCATGAGACTTCATACGTCAGCCGCTCACCCACTTGGAACGGATGTTTTCCGCCCGATGAGAAACCGTCTCCGGCCTGCACGGACCACGAGCAAGACAAAACCAGCAGGAGGACCGCCACCGGTTCCCTTCGCATGAAGACTCCCCCACCGGCAAGAATACCATTCCGGCCGTTCGTCTAACAGCCGAGCGTCCGTCTCACGGAAGCCAATTCGCCCTCGATGAAGGAACGGATGGCGTCGAGTTTCGCCGGGGAGACCGCCTCAAACCGCAACACCAGCGCCGGCTGGGTATTGGAAGCCCTGATCAATCCCCACCCATCGTCGAAGATCGCTCGAACTCCGTCAATGGTGACAAGGTCCCGGAGCCTGAGACCGTCGGACCGGCCGGCTTGCCGATCCTTGAGATACCGTTCGCACCGTGTCCGGATCGACTGGACCACCTCGAATTTGATCGCATCGGGCAAATCCACGCGAATCTCCGGAGTGACCACGGTCGGAGGGAGATCGGCGACCAACGCCGAGAGCGGCTGCTTTTTCTTAGCGAGAATCTCGACGAGCCGGCACGAGGCATAAACGGCATCGTCATACCCGAAATACCGATCGGCGAAAAACATGTGCCCGGACATCTCGCCGGCCAAGACGGCCGATTCCTCCTTCATCTTGGCCTTGATCAACGAATGGCCGGTCTTCCACATGATCGGACGCCCACCGCGCCTGGCGACATCGTCGTAGAGGTTTTGCGAGGCCTTGACCTCCGAGATGATCGTCGCCCCCGGCTTCTCGGCCAGAATCTCGCGTGAATATAAGACCAAGAGTTTATCCCCCCACAACACCTCACCTCGCTCGTCCACCGCGCCGATACGATCCGCATCGCCGTCATAGCCGATCCCGACATCCGCGCCGTGTTGTTTGACCGCCTGCCTCAGATCCGACAGATTCTCTAATATCGTAGGGTCCGGATGGTGATTGGGAAATCGGCCGTCCAATTCTCCATACAACGTCGTGACCTTGCAGCCCAGCAATTTCAACGCCTGTTCAGCCACGAGAGAAGCGGCGCCGTTGCCGCAATCGATCACGACGTGCAAATGATTCGCATTCACCGAATCAAAACTCCGGCGAAGATAGGCCAAATAGTCCGGAATGATCTGGTGCTCGAAGCGACGGCCGGTACCCGACACGAAGGCCCCCTCTTCCATCACGCGCCGCAACGCTTGAATTTCCTCGCCGTGAATCGCCCCCTTGCCCACACAGATCTTGAACCCATTATACTCGGCGGCATTGTGACTCCCGGTGATCATGATCCCGCCGCCGACCGGCAGGGTGAACAGCGAAAAATACACGAGCGGCGACGTGCAGACGCCGATGTCAACGACGTCCAACCCGCCGGCGAGCAGACCCTGAAGCAAGGCTCGATGAAGCGCGGGTGAACTGGTCCTCCCATCTCGGCCAAGGCTGATCGTCGTCACGCCCTTTTTTCTGACATAAGTTGCGTACGCGCGTCCCAACCGTTCGGCGATGTCCTCGGTCAACTCCTGACCGACGATGCCGCGCACATCATATTCGCGAAAGAGTCCCATATCCTTCGTTCCTTGTCATGGAGAACCGGCGAGAAGCCATGTCATCACCGGGAGCGGGGCTACAAACGTTCCACCTTTCTTCCATAATCATCCTGAAACCGCACGATATCGTCTTCTCCGAGATAGGGCCCGTTCTGCACTTCGATGATGTGGAGCGTTTCACGACCGGGGTTCTCCAATCGATGGGGCGTCTCGACCGGAATCGCCGTGCTCTGTCCGACCCCCAGCTCAAATACCTCTTCACCTCTCGTCACGCGAGCCCTGCCGGCGATCACCACCCAATGTTCACTGCGCTTGTGATGCAATTGCAGCGAGAGCCGACCTCCCGGATTGACGGTGACCCGCTTGACCTTGAAGCCAAGCCCCTCTTCCAACACCGTGTAGGATCCCCATGGCCGCTGAACCGTCAGGTGTTCCAGGTGCTCCGGCGCCTGTTGCCGTTTGAGGACTTCGACGACTTTTTTGACGTCCTGCGCCCGCGCCTTGGGACACACGAGCGTCGCATCCGGCGTGTCCACGACCACCATATCTTTCAATCCGATGGTCGCCACCACTCGACGATCGGCGTACACGATCGAGTCGGCGCTATCGAGATCGATGACTCGCCCGTTCAGAATGTTCCCGGCCTTATTTTTGACCGCCACTTCATCCAAGCTGCCCCAACTGCCGACGTCGGACCAGCGGAACGAGACCGGCACCATCGCCGCCTTCGATGATCGTTCCATCACGCCGTTGTCGATCGAAACAGATGCCGCACCGCGATACGTTTCATCAACCGAAGAGGCCGGCGCGCCGGACGCCTTCAGTTGCCGAATCCGATCCATCACCTCCGCGAGGGCCGGTTGATGTCGGCGGATTTCATCGAGAATCGTCGAGGCCTTCCAGACGAACATCCCGCTGTTCCAATAATAGGAACCGACCTTGAGATATCGGGCGGCCTTGGCGGCATCAGGCTTCTCCACGAATTGGCGGACGCGATAGCCGCGAAGCTTTCCCGATCTGCCCAACACCGTCTTATCATCCGGTTTGATGTAGCCGTAGCCGGTTTCCGGCCTGATCGGCTTGATTCCGAACGTGACCAGATAGCCCTCTTCGGCCAGTCTGGCCGCCAGCATGACCGCCGATTCAAATTCCCGCTGTCCCGTCACCACATGGTCGGCGGGCACGACCAACATCAGGCCGTCCGGATTGCGGGCCTGAATCTCGATCGCCGCCAATGCAATGGCGGGCGCCGTATTCCGTCCCTCCGGCTCCAGCACGTAATTGTCCTTGATGTCGTCTTTCCAGTCGGCCAATTGGACACGAATCAATTCGGCCTGGGGGCCGTTGGTGGAAATCAATACGTTTCGTGCCGGAGCGCATCCGAGCACGCGCCGCATGGTTTGCCGGATCAGCGTATCCTCACCGCCGATCCGCAACAATTGTTTGGGAAACAGGTGCCGACTTAACGGCCAAAATCTCGTCCCGCTGCCGCCCGCCATGATGACCGGGTACAGGCGGGCCTTACAGTCGTTTCCTTGAGTCCGTCCACCGCGCATCGCCATGTTTCACTCCATCCGATTGAGCCGATTGAGTCTTGCTGAATAATCGACCGACGATCATCTGCGGCGAGGTTGCTGTGCCTCTAAGATCATCTCGACGACTTCTCTGACCGCTCCTTCGCCGCCCTTCTTGCGGCACACGTAATCGACCGCTTGCAACACTTGAGGCATCCCATCGGCCGGTGACGCGGAAAACCCCACGGCCTTCAGCGCTTCGAGGTCGTTGACGTCGTCACCGATGTAGGCCACTTGATCGAGTGCAAGACCGTAGCGGGACGCTATGTCGCAGATCACGGACAATTTGTCCATCACGCCCTGGTGCACCTCCGAGATCGCGAGCTTTTCAGCCCGGCGCGCAACCAGCTTCGTGCGCTCTTGGGTGACGATCGCCGTGATGAGACCGGCCTTTTGAAGCAGCTTGATCCCCATGCCGTCGCGCGTGTTGAACTTCTTCCATTCATCGCCGGATTCGGAATAGTACATGCCCGCGTCGGTCAAGACGCCGTCCACGTCCGTGGCGAACAGGCGAATGCGTCGGAGGCGAGTCTTGGCAGGGGAACGCTCCGTTACCCGTGATTGCATCGATGTTCTCGGGCGCGTTTTTTTATTCATCTCGATCCGATCGACCGCATCACGGCACAATTGAACGTCGTGAACCTCGACACTTCTCTTCTTGCCCTCTTACAGGGAAGATTCGACGAATCTTCCCACCGCGCCCAAATACTCATCGAAGTCGCCGAGCCTCTCCCGCACAATCCGATAGACCTCCCGATCTTCCACTTTCCAATAGAGATGAACCAGAAGATTGCGAAAACGGGCCATTTTGCCCATTCGAATTTTCAAGTCTTCTTCCAATACACCCAATTCGCCGAGAATCTTCATACAGTCAGAAGATACTTGGCGCTGTTGACCGCTTTTGCGTCAGAGAGAAATCCCGCTTCTCCCAATTTCCCAAGCTCATGCAATTGGCGACAGGCATCTCTCAGGTGCCCCGCAAGCTCGCGGAGACGATCCATATTAACGTCGGCCACCGAGGACCTCTCGAAGGTACCGTCTGGCGAACGGTGCAAAATCACAGTATTCATCCCACGTTCTGGCGCGAAACTCGTCCAGAAACTCTTTATCGCGCACAAACAGAACCGTTCCGTTTAAAGCATGGTACCGAAAGCCGACCGGCGCATCATTGAGGAGGCGAACGTCCACGGGCAACCCGACGATGTCGGTCCACCGAACTCCCCGCTCCAACTCATAGTCACGAAACGATTCCCGGTGAACGATTTCAGGCTCAAGGTACAAGGCCAAATCCACATCCCGAAACGGACCGCCTGTCGGGAAAGACCCATGCAGCAAGGCAAAGAGCACTTCCGGTCTGTTCTCGAGCAGCGTTCTCAATTGCCTGATCAGGCGATCCCGCCGTTCAACCGAGACGATTCTCGGCTTGGAATGGGCCATGGACTCCCCGTTTCGCTTGTCCTTTTGTTACGGACACGAGGATCTTACTGGAAAACCCCTTCTACGCCGACCGAGAGCCACAAACCCTCCTCTCCGTCTCATTAGCCTTGCCGATCGCGATGAACCGGTTTTCCCCTCTCCTTTCCCGTTTCTTCTTGCCCAGCGCCTCATAGACAACCGGTCTTCTATTGCCGGTCCCACAGTTGCCGCAACACATGCCGGACACCATCGCGCCAATCCGGGAGGATCAGATGAAAGGTGCTGCGAAACTTGCTCGTGTCAAGACGAGAGTTGGCCGGCCGCTTGGCCGCCGTCGGATAGTCGGACGAGGGAATCGCTTCAATCGCATCGGGGGAGAGTTTGAGTGAGTAACCGGCCGAGAGAGTCTCCGCCACCACAAACCTTGCATAGTCGAACCAATTCGTTTCTCCTCCCGCCACAAGGTGATACAGACCGTACCGGAACTGTGCGTCACCCTTCTGTTGCCGCTCACGAATGAGATGAGCTGTACTATCGGCCAGCAATGCGGCGGAGGTGGGCGCTCCCCATTGATCAGCCACGACTTTAAGCCGGTCTCGTTCCGCCGCCAACCGAAGGATGGTCTTGGCGAAATTGGCGCCATGGGCCCCGACCACCCAACTGGTGCGAAGGATCAGGTGGCGGGCCGTAGCCCGTTGCAGGGCACGTTCGCCCTCTCGCTTGCTTCGGCCATAGACGTTTTGCGGTCGCGCTTCATCTTCCTCGATATAGAATCCCGGCTTTTCACCGTCGAAGACATAATCCGTCGAATAATGAATGACGAGCGCGCCGAGTTTGTCCGCTTCTTCTCCAATGACGCTCGGCGCCAGCGCATTGACGGCATGGGCCATATCAGGCTCGGACTCCGCTCGATCCACGGCAGTGTAGGCGGCGGGATTGACGATCACATCGGGTTGAACCAGCTGCACAAGCCTCCGGATGGAAGCCTCTTTCGTAAAGTCGCAGTCTTCTTGATCGACGGCACAAATCTCCCCCAACGGGGCCAGGGACCGCTGTAACTCAAACCCCACCTGGCCGTTCTTGCCGGTCAATAAAATTTTCATGTCGATCCCCGTGCCGGGATTACCGTATCGTTATTGCTGGTATCCGCCGTCCATCGCAGGCATCGCGCAAGCATCGACGTTTTGTTCGTTTCAATCCGGGATCGCTTTTTTGGGGAATACCTATAAAACACGCTCTGAAATCAGCGGATGAAAACTTGGGACAAGCCGTTTTACATCTTGCAGCACCTCGTCATCCTCGCAGTCCGACAACTTGTCAGGCAACTCTTTGATCCACTCATCAAGGTCCCCAGCGGGCAACGCTCCTCCGACCGCGCGATGAATCTTCGGATGAGAGGTGGGCTCGACCTGTTCGCTGGCTTCGAACAGCTCTTCGTAGAGTTTTTCTCCGGGGCGCAGACCGGTATAGACAATCTGAATGTCCTTCCCCGGGACCAGACCGGACAGCACGATCATGTTCCTCGCCAAATCCACCACCTTGATCTGATCTCCCATATCGAGCACAAAGACATCGCCTCCCCGCCCCATCACACTGGCTTGCAGAACGAGTTGGACAGCCTCGGGAATCGTCATGAAAAATCGTCGAATCTCCGGATCCGTCACCGTCACCGGCCCTCCCTTGCGAATCTGCTCGGCGAACAACGGCACCACACTGCCGTTACTTCCCAATACGTTTCCAAACCGCACCACCGTAAAAACCGTGGGGCCCGACCCATTCAGATTTCGCACCAGATGTTCGGCGATCCGCTTGGTCACCCCCATGACGCTCGACGGATTGACCGCCTTGTCGGTCGAGATGAGCACGAACCGCTCGACGCCGGACTTGAGCGACTCTTCAGCCACCACACGGGTTCCGATGACATTGTTTCGCACCGCCTCTTTGGGGTTGAGCTCCATCAACGGCACGTGTTTGTGCGCCGCCGCATGAAACACGAGGTCCGGTTTGGTCTGCCGAAAAACCTCGGCCACCCGCTCAGGTATGGTGACATCCGCCACTACCGGGAGGACACCGACTTGTGGAAAGGCCGCACGTAGCTCCAGAAGCAGCGCATGAAGCGCATTTTCATACCGTTCGAACAGTACCAAAGATTCCGGCCGATATTGTGCGATTTGTCGGCACAACTCCGAGCCGATCGATCCCCCGGCGCCGGTCACCAGCACCGTCTTGCCCTCAATCAGCGAATGCAGTTCTTGACAGTCGGTCTGGATTGGCTCCCGTTGCAACAGATCTTCAAGACTCATCGGTCGAATCTGTTGAAGCAAGACCGGGTCGCCAAGGAGCCGTTTGACGCTGGGCAAAATCTTGATCGGCGCCGTGCAGCCTTCGGAAGCGGCAAGAATCTTCTGCTTGACGAGGGTGGGCGCCGATGGGATCGCCACAATGATCTCATGGGCTCCCACGCGATCCGCCACTGCTTTCACCTCTGCCGTCGTCCCCAATACGGGAATCCCATGGATCAGCGTTCGCCGTTTCACCGGATCATCATCCACAAAGGCGACCGGCCGGCAAGCATAGTCGGGATCAGAGAGCATGGCGCGGGCCAACTGTTCTCCCGCATTGCCGGCGCCCACGATCAAGACACGCCTGGCACTCGGGCTGATGATCTGAAGCCATTCCCGGAGCCACCGCACCGCCAAGCGGATACCAGCCAGATAGAGGGCGCTCAGCAGACCAGTGAGGATGATAACCGAGCGGGGATACTCTTTGACTCCCAATAGAAGATGGACCACTCCATAAAAGACCGCCGAGCCGGCAAGCGATGCCCAGATAATCCTCCCTAAGTCGTGTAACCCAACATAGCGCCACAAGCCACGCTGAATGCCAAACGCCCAAAGACCGCCCCCGAACACCAGCAATGTGACCGGCAGATACCGCCACATAATCATCCGGTGGTCTTCGGGAATCTGACCATCGAACCGCAAAAGAAAAGCTGTGACATTTGCCACAAGGATGAGACTCACTTGCGTGCCGACGACGAGAAACAGCCGATGTTCCAGAATCACCCGACCATATCGGCCAGCAAGCGCATGGAATAATTTCGCCGTCCGTTGCTTCATGCGTGACCCGAGATAAGAGGCACCGACATCTGGTCTTGGTGGAATGGTTGCGCCAACATGGTTCGAACCGCTTCAATCACCAGTGCCGATGGTAACTGTTGGAGACATTCGCTGAGGCTGTTGACATGGCGGCCGCACCCCTCGGCGTAACAAGGCACACAGTCGCCTGCTCCCTGGAGAAGCAACACATTGCCCTGCCGCTGGGTTCCCTTCGTCTTCCATGGGCTGTTCTCGTTCACTGGATAGTCCTTGGGCCACGGCCCCCACTTGACCGGATTCGACGGTCCAAACAAGACAACCGTGGGAACCCCCACCGCCGCCGCCATGTGGCTCACCGCCGTATCGGTGCCCACATACACCGCCGCGCGGCTTAAGAGATAGCCCAACGCCGGCAGGCC
>JAIWOH010000029.1 GCA_020216985.1 Nitrospira sp. | reverse complement strand
CACCTCCGCCGACGCCGCGCGTTGAACGGATCTCGCTTGCAAGTCGCTCGAACCGGTCGTCGCTCATCAACTCTTCCACCGTCAACGGCAATTTTCTTCGCCAGTTGGGATGACAATCAACCGTGCCGGGCACATTGACCTGATCCCGGACTCCGATCACGTCTTCCACCGTCACCAACATCAGCCAGGCTGGTGTCCTCGCCAGATAGTGATGAACCGCTTCGACGATGGCCCACGCCATCCGCGGAATCAAGGCCGGATCATCGGGCGTCTCCGGCGGCAGGAGCCCCTCGGCCTTCAACGCGGCCAGAATGCGAGCCTTGTCTTGGCGTCGTTCGTCCAGCCACCTCCGTTCGGTCTCCCCGGCGACACCGCCCAGTTGAACCCGCAGGGCGATATCGGCTTCTTCCCAATAGCCGCTGAGCGTGGGCAGGTCGTGCGTCGTCACCACGGCCAGCGCTTGAGCCGGATAGGCGCCCGGCGACTTCCAGTCTCCGGTCGCCGTCCGCTCGAAAAAAAAGACCCGATACGACAACACGCCCGCCTCATACAGCCGTTCCCGAATCCAATCGGGAACCGTCCCCAAATCCTCTCCGATGATCAGCGCCTTAGCCCTGACGCTTTCCAACGCCAGAATGGCCAGCAGATCTTCCCATGGATACTGCACGTAGGTCCCCATCGCCGCCGACATGCCGCGCGGAATCCAGAACAGCCGGAAGAGCGCCATGACGTGATCGATTCGAATCGCCCCGCCACGGCGCAAATTATGGCGCAGCACGTCGATGAAAAACTTATAGCCGGTTTCCCGCAACCGGATCGGATCAATCGGCGAGAATCCCCAATTTTGCCCGTCCGGCGCGAACGCATCGGGCGGCGCCCCGCAATCGGCTTCAAGAACCAGCATATCCTGAAAACGCCAGCCGTCGGCCCCGTTTCGATCACTGCCCAGGGCCAGGTCATAGTAAAACCCCACCGGCATGCCGACATCGACAGACCTGTTGGCGAGCGCGCTCATTTGTTCCGCCGCCAGCCATTGCACGTAGAGAAAAAATCGAATCTTTCTTCTCTCCCGGCGCTCGTACTCTCGCATAGCGTCGGACGACGGGCGCCGGAAGTCTTCGGGCCAGTCCATCCACTGCATTACGCCGCCGGTTCGTTGATCTTCATCCAACGATTGAAACAGGGCATACCGGACGAGCGAATCCCCTTCCCCTTTCACATACGAGTCGAAGGCAGCACCTCGTTCGGTCATCGGCTCAAGATCCGGCTCATTACCCGAAAAGTTATCCCGCAGAAAAATTTCATAACAGACTTCCAAGATCGTCCGCTTGGCCCGCGCCACCCCGTCATAGTCAATCAACTCGCTTCGTCTCAATTCGTCAAGCTGGGCGCGGAATAACGGATCGGTCAATCGTGCTTGGACCTCCGGCGCGGCACATTCGGGAACCTGCTCCACGTCGATGTACAGTTCGTTGAGAAACAACCGGCTGTTCGGCGAATAGGGACTGATGTGGTAGGGCATCGAGTTTTTCAGCGCATGCAGCGGGTTCAGGCCGACCGCCGCCGCGCCCAGTTTCCCTCCGGCCCATTCCACCAGGTCAGCCAGGTCTCGAAAGTCCCCCACTCCCCAGTTGCGCTCACTCCTCAGCGAATAGAGTTGGAGCGACAGTCCCCACAGACGCTCACCCTTGAGGAACCGGTCCGGCACATAGCACCGTTCCGGCGCAACGATCAGCAGGAACGCGGCCTCTCGTTCGACCGCCCTTCCCCGCACGCACACTACCCCATCGTAGTAGCCCGGCGACAGGCCCGACGGAAGCGCGAAGGCCGAGCGGATATACCGCCGTCCATCGATGAGGCGTTCCTCGTGAATCGCCAGACCAGGTCCTTCGATCCGCTCATGGCACAACATTCCCTGTTCGTCACGGAGCGACCACCGTACCTCCACGGACGACTCCTCAGATGGCCCGCAAGGAACGGACAGGAACCACGCCCCCACATCCCGCCCCGATCGTATGACGTACACCGGCTCGCAGCCCCTCAGCCACGGACGATCGTCCCACTTAATCAGTTCTGCGATCAATTCGTCTCGGCCGACGACGCGAAAACCCATCGCGCTCAGAATCGCACGGCGTGTCTCATCGCTTGTGACATGGAGCGTCCCGGCGATGTCATAGTAATCGGCGGCGATGCCCGCTCGATCCGCGAGCAGGCGAAGGAGTTCCGATTCAGACCGATCGTACATGGCGGCGAGTGTGAGTTACGGGGCCGGACAAGTCAAGCAAGGGGACTCTACCGCTCTCGAAGACTCTCGTTGACGGCCTTGAGGAGAGGACTCAGCAGTAGGCATTCGACGATGCGGCGCCACCCCGTCTTGATCTCCACACTCACCGCCATACCGGGCGACAGACGCACGGGCTTGCCGTCGCCAGTGATGGTGTCGAATCCGAGCACGAGGCAAAAGCGGCCGCGATCGGACCGACCTTTCCCTCTCGTTACCAGCTATACTATTCATGGCCGAGCCGGTTCATTCAATGCCACTGTTCATCGATGCCGATGACCGGCACGGAATAACCGATCACCTCGGTGAGGTGACTTTCTCTCCCCGCCGATAAAAAAATCGTCAACGGACTTGCCTCTGCCCATAGCAGAGCATGAAACACGGCTCTTCACATAAAGCCCCTGCAAAGTCGTCTTCTTTCAATTTTCCGCTTCTCGATCTTCTGATCGGTCGGCTGATCCTTCGTCGCAATCGAATTCGCTTTTTCCTCCGATGAGCGGCTCATAGCCTCGCCGCTCGAGTCGATGAATGAGCGCGCCGCGCAGTTCTCGGTTGAGCCGTTGTCGTGCGTCCAACGAGAGATCGAGAAATTCCACGCCGAACCGGCCGTCTTGCGCCCATTTGATGATCCCGTTCTCAATGGGCAGCGCCTGTGCTTGATCCGGAAGCAGAACGCCCAAACGCACCGGTTCGCCGACCGGCAACCGGCGATCACAGTGAATCAAACAGCCTCGAAACGAAAGGTCAAGGAGATGGCCCTCTCCTACGCAAAACGGTGCGCCGAAGATGACCGGATACCGTACCGCATATCGCAGATAGAGCCGGTGGGAGAACCGGGACGACATCAAGACCTCCCTGCCACCGGTATTCTATCGATCTCGACAAGAGAGAAACAGCCCTCCTTCGGAGGGATATCCTTTGGGTGGACGTTCACCATCCGATATTTCTGTGCCTGATGGCCCCAACTCTCTCGTCATGTTCAGCGGCGTGGAAGGCGAGCCTCGCGATGGGCCCGAAATCTTGAGCGCAAGCGGGTCTGATCGTTGGGCGCGAGACAGTCGTTGATGGTGATCAGAAAATTCCCGCTTGTTTTTGGAGCCAGCGGACGTACTTCACGATCTGCTCGACGTCGCCCGTGGTCACACCTTCGACTTTCGGCATGTTGCCGAATTGCCAATGGTGCGCCCGCACACCGTTGGCGGCGGCATTGTAGAAAGCGGCGTCGGCATGATGATTGGGCTCATAGATTTTGTGGACGAGTGGCGGACCGTGGTCCGTCCCTACACCTCCAAAACCGTGACAACGGGAACAATTGGCGACGAACTTCTGTTCGCCTTCCTTCAACTCGACCGGCGCCGCCCCCGCCGTTGCTCCCACTGATCCCTTTGACGCCGTCTCCTCTTGGCTGCAGGCCGGCAGCGCGACGATTGCCAGCAAAACCAACATCCATCTGATCACCTGGCGCCGTCTCACGATGTTGTCCATCCGTCTTCTGTAAACGATTGAGCGACGATGAGCACGGGCTCAGGGTACCACATACGGAATCGGATCTGCGACCCCCGCCTCGGCAAATCCCTTCCGGCGGATCAGGCAACTGTCGCAGCGACCACAAGCCGCCGCGCCGACAGGGTCGTAACAACTGTGCGTGAGGTGAAATGGTACGTTCAAGGATACCCCCAGTGTGACGATCTGGGCTTTGGTCAACGTGAGCAGCGGGGCGCGGACTTCAATCGACCGTCCTTCCATTCCCGCTTTCGTTCCTGCTCGAACCGTCGCTTCGAAGGCCTTGATGAATTCCGGCCGGCAGTCCGGATAGCCGGAATAGTCGAGCACGTTGGCACCGAAATATATGACGGGGGCACCGATCGTTTCGGCGTAAGCGACGGCGAGGGAGAGAAAAATTAAGTTTCTGGCCGGTACGTAGGTGACAGGAACCTCGCGGCTTCGTTCGGCCTCCGATCGATTTTTGGGAACGGAACCGTCGCCCGTGAGGGCCGAGCCGCCGATCGCCCGCAAGTCCAGGTTGATGACAAGATGTCGGCGGGCCTTCAATGCCGTCGCGATCCGGCCGGCCCGCTCGACTTCGATCGCATGACGCTGCCCATAGGCAATTGTCAGCAGATCAAGGTCATAGCCGTCTCGGCCGGCTACGGCTGCGGCAACGGTGGAATCCAAACCGCCGCTTGCGAGAACAACAGCCCGTCGCACCGTAGAATCGCTCATCGCGATTGTCCGGACCGATCCGTCTCGTCAAAACATGGAAAAGAAGCCCGCCGCAAGCGGCAACCAGACGGCACGATCATGGCAGGAAAGAAACGAGCGGAACGGTCTTTCTGCAGAAAAGACCGCGGCTATTCGCGCTCTTCCTCACGCTCGATTTTTTCAAGCAGTTCTTGGCGCGATTGACATTCCACACAAAGTTTGGCGAACGGCACAGCCTGCAGTCGCTTCTCGCTGATCTCGACGCCGCACTCGGCACAGATACCGTAGGTGCCCTCGTGCAGACGCGTGAGCGCTTCGTCGATGGATTGTCTGCGGCGGTTGCGCATTTCCATCAGCGAAATACCAAGTTCCCGCTCCAAATCCATCAGGGCTTGATCTCCGACGTCGCGAGCGGACTCCAGGCGACGCTGTTGATCCTCCGTCAACGACTGTCCCAAATTCTCGGTGATTTCCTTTACAATTTCTTGCCGCTTCCCCAACAGCATTTTATGCAGCACTTCATGCCGCCGTTCGCGTGCTTCCCGTTCTTTGGCCGTTTCTTTTGGGCGAACCGGTCCGGACGCCTCAGCGTCCGCCGGCTCCGGCTTGACCGCCGCAGCGGTTGCAACCGACTTGGGTTTTTCGGCGGCAGTCACTGAAGGCTTCGATTTTTCAACCGATTTTTTCTTGGATTGCGCTTTGGTCGCCATGCAAACCCCGTTTCTTCTGCAACGTCTGGAGGTTTTTATGAGCCCGGCATCTATATCACGGCATAGGTCCTTTGACAAGTCTGGGGAGAATCGATTGAAGGCCTTACGGATAGACGATCGTTGAATGCACGTCGTATCCGGCGAGTCGTTCGCGTCCCTTCAAGCTTTTCAGCTCCACGAGAAAATCCAGCCCGACGATTTCCCCGCCGAGTTGCCGAATCAAGTGAACCGTGGCTTCCGCCGTTCCCCCCGTCGCCAAGAGATCATCGATAATCAGCACTCGCTCTCCCATCCCGATCGCGTCTCGATGAACAGCCAGTGAATTGGTCCCATACTCAAGACTGTATTTGACTTCATAACAATCCGCCGGCAATTTCCCGGGCTTTCGGACAGGAACAAATCCCGCTCCAAGACGGGACGACAAGATCCCCGCGAAAATGAATCCGCGAGACTCAATCCCCACCACCTTGGCCACATGCGCACGCCGATATCGTTCCGTCAACTCGTCGGCCAGATTCTGAACGGCCTCGGCGTTTTTGAGCAACGTCGTGATGTCGTAGAAAAGGATGCCGGGCTTGGGGAAGTCCGGCACTTCGCGAATGAGCGATCGATAGTCGAGAGACGCCACGAGGTTACAGCAAATCCGACTGGGCCATGGTTTTTCGCTCGATGGTCGCGCGGAGCCGCGTCAACGCCGCCATTTCAATCTGCCGTACCCGTTCCCGCGTCAATCCCATTTCCCGGCCGATCTCTTCCAATGTTTTGCCTTCGTTCCCATCAAGCCCGAACCGCGACACAATAACAGTTTGTTCTTTCTCTGGCAACTCCTTGACCCACTCCATCAACTCCAGCCGGCGGCGCACACCATCGGCGGTCTCGTCAGGAGAGAGACCGGACGGATCTTCGATCACGTCGCGGAGAAAGGTATCGGCCCGATCGTTGAGCGGACTGTCCAGCGAACAAGTGGTGCGGATCAGCTGTTTGAGATCCGATACTTCTTCCTCAGACGTTTTCATTTTCACAGCGACTTCGCCCAACGTCGGCTCACGGCCCAATTCTTGAACCAATTGCTCGGTTTTTCCAAGGTAGCGGTTCAATCGTTCCACCACGTGAACGGGAAGACGTACCAGCTTGCCTTGGTTGATAATGGCCCTCTCAATGTATTGCCGAATCCACCATGACGCGTAGGTGCTGAACCGGAATCCCCGCTTGTAATTGAATTTTTCAACCGCCTTGATCAGCCCCAGGTTGCCTTCTTCCACGATGTCGGAAAACGGAAAACCGCGATGCATGTACCGCTTGCCGATACTGATGACCAGGCGCAAGTTGGACTCGATCATCTGTTGACGGGCCTGTTCATCGCCGGCCATGACCCGCTTACCGAGTTGCTGCTCCTGTTGGAACGTCAACAGGGTGGACCGACGAACTTCCCGCAAATAGCTCTTGAGCGTATCAAGCCCCTCTGATCGGTCAAGATCCTCCGCCGTCGAATCCAGACCATGTTCGTGACCGTCCTCGTCGTCGACGGTCCGCCGTCGAGACCGGCTTTGGACCAGCCGAACCCCCTGACGCCTCATACCCAAAACGCTCCGATCTTCATCTCGCTAGTACCAGATCCTGAAGTTTGAAAACCGTCCCGTTGCCTCTCCCCACCGGGTTTCGACATGCGTCACTCGCGCCGCCGGAGGCCCGTCCCGGAGATCGCGCAACAGCGCGTCAATAGCCAGCGGCTGGCCCTCGACCTCCAACTCGACACGGCCGTCGTCGAGGTTCCGGACTCCACCGACCAAACCATGGTTCAATGCCACGCGGGCTGCAAAGGCTCGATAGCCGACACCTTGCACGCGCCCGCTCACCAGGATATGCGCGTAAACGGCCGTTTTGGACACCGACTTAACCATCTGTTTCCGTACAGGTCGTCCCGATTGAGCGAACACCGGGCCGACACCCGACGGATCTTCTCATACCGACTTGCATAGGTCACGTGTTTTGCATTTCCATACCGCCGACCACCCTCTATACGGCCGGCGGCGCAAGTAAATTTGGTGTGTGGTTTGGTCGGGGCGAGAGGATTTGAACCTCCGACCCCTGCGTCCCGAACGCAGTGCGCTACCGGGCTGCGCTACGCCCCGACAAGAACGTGAGCAACAAGAAGGGAACGCGATTGTCTTACAAGAGAGGGGTAAAAGGCAACCCATGGGCCTCGGCCACCCCTCGGCAGGTCACCAGGCCCTCTTTCAAATTGACGCCCTTGGTCAATCCCGGATCGTCGCAAATCGCTCGTTCCACGCCGTCCGACGCCAAGCGCAACAAATACGGCAATGTCGCGTTCGTCAACGCCAACGTCGAGGTGCGCGGCACAATGCCGGGCATGTTGGCCACGCAATAATGAAGCACGCCGTCAACGAGATACACCGGATCAGAGTGAGTCGTGGGCCTGGTCGTCTCAAAACAACCGCCTTGATCCACGGAAACATCCACCACTACGGCGCCTCGCTTCATTCGTGAGACCATGGCGCGGGACACCAGCTTCGGCGCCTTGGCTCCGGGAATCAGGACCGCCCCGATGACGAGATCCGCCTCGCACACAGCCTGTTCAATCGTAGCAACACCGGCCGCGCGGGTTTCGATCCGGCCTTGATACAGATCGTCCAAATACCGCAGCCGATCGATATCAAGATTGATGACGGTCACTCGCGCCCCCATTCCAACGGCGATACGAATCGCCGAACTTCCCACCACCCCCGCGCCGAGCACCACGACGCGGCCGGGCTCCACGCCGGGCACACCGGCCAGCAACACACCGCGACCGCCACGTGTTTTTTCGAGATAGTGCGCCCCGACTTGCACCGCCATGCGACCGGCAATTTCGCTCATCGGCCTCAACATCGGCAAACTGCCGTCCTTCGCCTCGGTCGTTTCATAGGCGATAGCCGTTATTTTCCTGTCCAACAGAGACCTCGTCAGCTCCGGCAACGATGCCAAATGAAGGTAGGTGAACAGCGATTGACCGGGACGAAACAGATGGACTTCTTCCGGCAACGGTTCCTTGACCTTTACGATCAACTCGGCTCTCTTGAATACCTCTTCCTTTGAGACGGCCACCGTGGCCCCGGCCTTGCCGTACTCCTCGTCGCCGAACCCGCTCCCCTGCCCGGCACCGGCTTCAATCCACACCTCATGACCGGCCCGACGCAGCGTCGCCGCTCCATCGGGAGTGACGCTGACACGATATTCATGATCTTTAATTTCCTTCGGCACTCCGATGATCATGCAGCACCTATGGAGCCGGTCTGAGCGGCCGGCCCGTCGCAATTTCGTAGGCTTCGGCCAACGTCGAGACCTCGGTGACTTTGATGGCTCGCGCCATTCCTTTATCCATGAGGGCGAAGGTCTTCTGCCCCCATGGTATCATCAACTCGTGAAATTGCCGGAGCAAGCGGCATCCTTCGATTTTATGCTCTAACCCTTCCACCGGACCGATGGCAAGATCCAAGTCGATGGTTCCGGAAAAACACAGATCCTGCCGAAGCTCGTCTCCCAAGATGACCGACGCCACGGCGACCGCCCAGAAGCCCCCGGCGCTCGGCCCATCAACGCGCACACCGGTGTGAAACGATCCCGCCGCCATGGGCATCGTCACATGGACCTTGAGGAATCGAGGATCGTATCGGACCGCCTTGGCCGCAGCGAACACCGCCGCGCCCAATGTCAGTCTTGCTTCGCTCATAAAATGGTGATCCGCCGAGACGGCCGGGCCGTTTCCCTCGGCGAGTTGACTCACATCTACCTGCAACAGTTGAATATCACCTTTGTTCGGGAGATTCCACCCCTTCGCCCGCCATTCAAAAGGAAGATCGCGCACGCTCACCGCAGGGACGACGCGCGATGCAGCCTGGAACGGCCGTGACGACACATTCCTCTTCTCCGTCTGATTCGGGGCCGACATACCTCCCGTCGATATCGGGTCCGGCTGTGGCCCCTCTGCCGAATTTTCTTTCCTGGGAAATCGAGTTGACTGGAGTTCGGACGAACCGCCAACTTTTCGACAGGTCGGCCCACCTCCGTCTTGAAAGACCGTCGTCCCGTCCGGTAGCGCACAGCGCCACAGAGCGGCGTGACCATTCTGCCCCGCAAAGAGCAACGCCGCCGAGACAGCGGCTGGGACCAAAGCTCTCATCGGCCCTTCCATACGGACAATCGTCAGCGCTCAGGGGAAATATAGCAAATATAGCAGAGGAATCCGGGCAACTGGACAGCGTGAAAATCACTGGTGTAAGATGCCCTCGCTTGTGTCGATCCCGCGCGATAGAAGAGGAGAAGCACCAGCATGAACACCGAGCTCTGTCAGGCCTGTGGCGCGTCCGGCAGTCCGCTGATGAAATTTTCTTTGGGAAAGGATTTCTTCGGCCGTCCCTATGACCGCCTTTCTCCTTCTTCCGACCAGCACCCCAAATGGTACTGCGCCTCGTGTTCGATGCACAAAAACCTCCAGCGTGACTTTCGGGACATTCGAGCCGAGCATGACAAGCTCGTCAACGGACAAGGATCGGAACTGGCCAAGGCCGACGAGTTCCTCCGCGCATCCGTGCGATTGCGAGAAATCTTCACGATTTTGGACGCCGCAAGCGAACCCTCACCGCTCCTTGCGAAAGAGGATGTTCTCCTGTTGATGGAACGTATGAACACGGTCACCATGCCGGTCTGACGATCAACGCCATGCCGCCCTTTCAACGGCACATTTTCATTTGCACCAATCAGCGGGCGAAGGACGATCCTCGCGGTTGCTGCGCCAACCTGGGATCGG
>JAIWOH010000028.1 GCA_020216985.1 Nitrospira sp. | reverse complement strand
AAAGGCTTCACGCTCACTTCAAAAACGAAACCAAACGCTTGAACCTCAAGGGCCTGGTGCGCGCCAACAAAGCCGGCTGCCTCGACCACTGCGACATGGGCCCCAGCGTCGTCATCTATCCGGAAGGAGTCTGGTATTGGGTCGGGACTGAAGCCGACGTCACTGAGATTATGGAACGGCACGTCATCAAAGGCGAGATCGTGACGAGGCTGCTCATGCCGGATCATCCGACGCCAGATTCTCTCGCCCCTCTCATAATCCCCTGAATCTTCATTCCCATGCCGATTGAAAATAAATGGAAGGCCAACTTGGAGAAAGTCGCCTTCGCCAAGCGGTTTCCGGGACTCCTGACGGAATGGCGCGACTGTCAGGGCAAAACGGTGGAAGCCGTCACGCCACTTACGGGCAGACAGGGCGCCGCCGTCGTCAGTTTCACCGACGGAACCTTCTTTGTCGTTCCTCCCTTGGCGCCAGAAGCGTGGGAACTGAGTCAAGCTTTGGTGGACGCCAGATCCAACCTCGAACCCAAACACCGATCGGCGTATGAAGAATATGATCGGCTGGTCGCACAAGATGCCGAGGCGCTCCGCTCGGCCCGATTGGAAAAAATCATCGGGGCGATTCAAAATAACGTGGACCGGATCCCCGAGTTGAAAGAGCGAATCAAAGCTCTCGTCCAGGAGTGGAAGTGAACGGCCGACCGACCAAGAACATGTTCGAGATCTTTTCGCAAGGTCTTTTCGAAGGAGTGACTCCCATGATGGTTGTTCGTGATCACCTTGTCCGCCATCCAGACCGTTGTACCCATCAAGCCGTCTGCGTGCCGATCTGCCCGACCGGCGCGTGGCTCTCCACGCCCCCGTACAAGTTCGATCCCTCGCGCTGTCTTGAAAGCTGCCGCCTCTGCCTCGATGCCTGTCCCTCGCAAGCCATCTACGGCGTGTTCAAGAAAGGCGACAAACTGTTGGAGCCGCAGAAGAAGTAATCATAAAAACGGCGTGCGGATGCAAGGTCTCCAAAATCCAAAATACCGACGTTCTATCCCACGCTGCGCCGCCGACGCTTTGTCGTACTCCCATGCCATTCGTCCATGGGACAGAGAGAGGGAGCCTGACTCTCGTCACGCAAGTTGTTTGCGCAGATGGCCCCAGTAAGCCGTGCCGGCATAGCCGCAGCCGACGGTGCCGGTCGTCATGGCCATGATCCGATAGACCTTGCTGCGCGGGATTTTCACCTTGACGGCGGGATTCAAGATGTCGGGAGATCGCAGCACCAGTTTGAGAGACTCGCCGGCCGAGAGGATCGGCCACATGCAGGAGAGCCTGAGCCTTGTCTCATGGCGGGGAACCGCCATGGTATAGAGCCAGCCCTGATCAAGGTGTTCAACCGCCATCCGCACGAGCTTGGCCAACACCGGCCTGAAACGAGGAAGATTGGCTTGATCCAAGAGATCGCGAGGCTTCAGCCCTGCCTCGGCCAACATCGGCTCTGGCACATAACATCGCCCTTTTTGAAGATCGTGCGCGAGGTCTTTGACGATGTTGGTCAATTGAAGCCCTTTTCCAAATCGCACACCAATCGTCGCCATATCCCGCACGTTCCAGGATGCCAACGCCTTCCGATGGGCGCACATCAGATCCGTCCAAAACTCTCCCACACAGCCGGCTACGTGATAGGTATAGAGGTCGAGTTCGTCGAGCGCCTTGAGGGCCGCAAGGTCTTCGGCGGATTGGCCGGGGAATGCCCTCAAATCCATCTCCATTCCTTTCGTGAGCGTCGTCATGAGCCGCCGAACCCGAAGACGGTCATCCGGAGAAAAATCAAGAAACAGCCGGAAACATTCATCCAGTCGTTCAAGCAAAACACGCTCCGCCGACTCAGACTGAAACGGCGCGACCGCGCATTGAACGTCTCGTAGCCGTTCCCAGACAATGCGATCGTCGGCGAATTGGTCCCGGAAACGACCGAGCAACTCCAATCGCCGATGTCGCTCAATGATGTCCGTGTCCGCAATCGTATCGGCGGCGCGCGCGAAGAGATAGGCTAAACCGACTTGATCCCGCACGTTGGCGGGAACGACGGCCAACGTCGTGAAAAAGAGCCTCGATACCCGTTTAAGAAGATCGTGAAGAAGCGCGCGTTTGGACGAGGCGGCCATCGCAGCCCCCCTTCTCTGGTCACTCTCGGTTTCCACCTCTTCTCCGCACCGCTTCTCCCCTATGGAATTGGAGGCTGGATGAACATGGTCAAGCATAAGGCTTTGTACCGCAAGACGGCGGAGGGGTCAATCTCATGCCTCGCTCAGACCTTGGGGTCTTTCTTCTTCTCATGGAACGGTCGCATCTTGACTTTTAGACTCACAGCCTTATTCTTCAAACAGTTAGGCCGGATGGACGATCAAGACCAAGATATTCAGAGGGATTCCGGATATCAGGCCTGCTTGGACTTTGTGTATAATGTGGGTCTCCGCCTCTTCTCAACGGGACGCGAGCACGCGGTGAACTCGCAAGGAGGACGTCAATGAAGTGGATGAAAGGCATGTTTCTGCTCCTGATGGCCAATATTCTGATCATGGTGACGCTTTCGATCACCGTTCCGATTTTGCTGAACGTCATTCTGCCCCTGTTCGGCATCGACCTGCGCGGCTCAATCGATCTTTCGACGTTGGTTTGGGCCGCGGCTTTTGGATTCGGCGGCGCGTTTATCAGCTTGGCTTTCTCCAAGCAGATGGCCCGCTCGATGCTTGATTGCAGACAAATCACCCAACCCCGCTCACACGCCGAACAGGTGATCTATGGCTCGGTCCAAGAGATCGCACAACGGTTGCACATCAAGATGCCGGAAGTGTGGATCTACAATTCGCCCGACCCCAACGCCTTCGCCACCGGTCCCAGCAAAAACAACTCGATGGTCGCCGTGTCGACCGGGTTGCTTGAAAACCTGCGGGAGGATGAAGTCAAAGCGGTTCTCGCCCACGAAATGGGCCATGTCTATAACGGCGACATGTTCGCCACCACCGTTCTCGCCGGCCTGATGAATACGTTCGTGTACTATATCGCCATGTGGGTGCGGCGCGTCTTTGCGGAACGCGACCAAGCTGCTCTGGGATTCGCCCTGTCGCTGGTTCTTCAGATCGTCGTCAGCGTCCTGGCGTCGATCCTGATCAGTTGGTTCTCTCGCCGCCGCGAGTTCGGAGCCGACGCTTTTGCGGCCAAGGTCTATGGAAAAGACTCCATGATTGGCGCTCTGCGCGCCATCGACCGGTGGGTCACCCGCGCTCAATTCCAATACTCGTCGCAAGACGCGCTCGCCACCATGAAAATCTCAGGGAAAACCGGCGGCTTCATGAGTCTGTTCTCAACCCATCCGCCGATCGAAGCCCGCATCGCGGCGCTGGAGCGACTCTAGGTCGCTCGTTTCCAGAATGAAAGATGGGCGCGGTATTCGTGAATAGCCGCGCCCAATGCTTCTTTTCCTCGTGGAATGTTCGCTTCCAAAGCCGCCTCCACCTGCGGATCGTCAATCTCAACATCGTAACGATCTTGTAGATTGGTTCTGATGGGCCCCACTGTGATATCCCGAGGCATGAAAATTTCTTTCCACACCTCCTTCTCAACCAAGCAGACATCCCGAAATCGTTCATAGAGCAAGGCCAGCCTCTCAGGATCCGTGATTTTGATACGATTCTCCATCGTCATTGCATCCTCTTGTATCAACTTGCATTCACGGGTCGCCCGCGCATCTCCCCTTAATCCCATCCTCATTATTTTCCGTTCGTGCCGGTGTTTTCAAACGGCTTGGACGGCTCCGCTTCAGCGATCGTAAAGCGCATGGTCCCGACTTGATTTACGGCGTGAAACGGTTGTTGGCCTAATGGAGCGATGAAAATTTTGGCCAGATACCGGCCGATCTTCCAAGCCTCACCTGGCCGTTTCAATTCAAGAAAACCGTATCGCTCATGACCGGGCACCTCAAGAACGTCTCTCCCCCTCAGACTGGTACTCAACCGCCCCTCCGGCTCCTCAAAAAACCACTGCACACCGAACTGGGCCGGGTCTTCCAAGGGCGCGAACTCAAAAACGATATAGACAATCGGCGTGTCCGGTGAAAACACTGATCCCGGCTCAACCGCTTTCAGCCGAGGATCTTGGGTGTACCAGCCCTGTCGCCCGAACGTGTCCCATTCGACTTCATATCCTTTCGCCATCGTGATCCAGGTAAACAAGGATTGGGGGATTCCCTGTCGCTGATCGTCAAACGATGGACTCCGTGTGGGGCCGATCTCTGTCGTTTCTTGCTCTCTCGGAGCCAGCAAGTCCCTGGCGTCGACACGCGACACGAGCCACACCGACGGACTTGTCGATAGCCAGGCGGAAACGAGGATGGTGGCGAAGAAGCATAAGCCGGCAGATCTCATGGATTTATGCTAACGAGGGGATCCCGCAGGGTCAATAATATCCCGTCAGCATGGGGAAAGCGACGAGCATCATCTGCCGTTAAGCGAGAGGCGAGAGAATGGAACCGAGAGAAGATGGGGGCTTAACCGGAAATCAGTCCGACATTCTCTCAGACACTCTCCGATCTTCTGCAAGCGCCGGTCAACGGGGCGGCTCGGTCTGGTTGCCAGTCCGGTTCCGCTCTTCTTGTTTCAAGTTTTCAAAGGCTTTGTCCGCGTGACCGCGAACCTGATCCGATGTGACGGCTGGCGGCGACGGCTTGGGTTGCTCACCCGCACAACCGACGAGCCCCGGCAAGAAAACGAGGAGGCAAACCACTCCACCGACCAAACTCAGGCTATCGTGAGACCGTTTCCGAAAAGCTCCCGTCGCATTCATACTCATCTCCCTTCTTTTTCCGTCGATTCGACACGGCGATCGCCTCATATGCGATGAACTTTTTCAACAGCAGGATCTCCGTATGGAAATCTTACCTCTCGATCTGCCCGAAACTCCACGATATTATCCCTATTTTAGGGTCTCGCTAGCATCTCGTTGACTCACTGGATACATGGGAGTATTCTTCACCGTGAAGCCCGCCTTGCCTCAACCGACGAGGTTCTCATGTCGCTGCGTGATCGCTTGGCCGAAGACCTGAAACTCGCCATGAAGTCCAAAGACCAACTTCGGATGGATGTCATCCGTTTAATCAAAGCGGCCATTTTGAACAAAGAGCTGGAGTTGAAAAAAGACCTGGACGACGCCGAGATGAGTCGGCTCATGACGACGCTCATCAAGCAACGCCGCGACTCCATCGCCCAATACGAGCGGGCCGGTCGAACGGATTTGGCGGAGAAAGAACAAAAAGAAATCACCATCATCGAGACATATCTCCCACAACCTCTATCCATGGGAGAAATTGAGCATTTGATCGCCTCGACGATTGAAGAAACGGGAGCCCGGTCCCCCAAGGACATGGGCATCGTAATGAAGGCCGTCATGGCGCATCTTGCGGGTCGGACTGTCGATGGGAAAATGGTCAGCGATCTGGTCCGGGCCAAACTGTTGACGTAGCGTCTGCTATACTTATTACCCTGATCCTAAAGGTGAGATCCGTCCACCCGTCGGTGGACGCTTTTTCAGCATCCGATTAAAGACGATCGATGGCTATTCTCATCGTCGATGATTCCGCAGATCAGCAGCTTCTCCTGAAATCCGTCCTCACGAACGCCGGTCATGCCGACGTCATAACAGCCGAGTCAGCGCAGGCGGCTTTTTCGATGTTGTCCCTCGACGCCGAGCAAGATCGGTCGCCCATCGCTTTGATCCTCATGGACATCCTCATGCCGAATCTCAACGGCATCGACGCGTGCCGATTGATCAAACAGCGGGACCATCTTCGAGACATCCCAATCATCATGGTCACGGCCAAGAACGACCCGAACGACTTGAGCGAAGCGTTCTCGGCGGGAGCCATGGATTATATCTCCAAACCGGTCAACAGCATCGAGTTGCTGGCTCGCGTAAAGTCCGCCTTGACGCTCAAACGGGAAATGGATTGCCGCAAAGAACGAGAAGCCGAGCTTCGGCGCAGCAACGAGGAGTTGCAGCGGGCACTTAAGGAAGTCAAGGTGCTCCGCGGCCTGATTCCCATCTGCGCGTCCTGCAAAAACATCCGCACCGACGATGGATTGTGGACGCGCATCGAAGAATATCTGAGCGAGCACTCAGAGGTTCAATTCAGCCACGGCCTCTGCCAGCCCTGTATCAAAAAGCTTTATCCTGGTGTTTGCCAGGACTAATTGCTAGGATTCGACCCATCGCGGCATGAGAGCGATTTCGCATGAGTATCCTGATCGTTGACGACTCGCCGGACGACCGCGAACTCCTCAAAACCATCCTCCTGTCGTCCGGCTATGAAGACATCATCACAACCGACTCCGCCGCCTCTGCCTTCGAGTACCTGGGGCTTGACGGAGGCAACGAACCTCCCGGTCAGGTGAACCTCATCTTGATGGACATCCTCATGCCTCAAACCAGCGGAATCGAGGCCTGCCGGCGAATCAAAGCCGTTACGCGGTACCGCGACACTCCCGTCATCATGATCACCGCCAAAACCGACCCGGCCGATCTCCAACAGGCTTTCGCCGCCGGCGCAATGGATTATATCGCCAAACCGATCAATAGAATCGAGCTTCTGACAAGGGTGCGATCCGTTCTACGCCTGGTCCATGAAATCGAACGGCGACGCTCGCGCGAGCAGGAACTGCTCGAAGTCATGCGCCAATTGCAGGAAGCCAACCAAATGCTCCTTCGCCTCTCTTGCTTGGACGGCTTGACGGGTATCACCAATCGCCGCCAATTCGACGACTTTCTGGACCAGGAATGGCGGCGGGCGGCTCGCGAGGCGACTCCGCTCTCCCTCATCATGTTCGATATCGACCAATTCAAAACCTATAACGACACCAAGGGCCACATGGCCGGAGACGAGTGCCTCAAACGAGTTTCGGCCGCGATCTCCAGCGCCGTGAATCGGCCTGGCGATCTGGTCGCCCGCTATGGAGGCGACGAGTTCGCCATCGTATTGCCGGGCACCTCCATTGAAGGCGCTGCGCAGGTGGCTGAGAACCTTCGCCGTCGGGTTGAGTGTCTCGGAATCAAGAACGTCGACGGAGGACTGATTACCATCAGCGTCGGCTATGCCTGTCTGACCCCAACCAGAAACACCTCTCCCACTGATCTCATCAAAGCGGCCGATCAGGCCCTTTATCAAGCCAAACAAGAGGGGCGCAATCGGATCAGACCGGCCGGCACCCTCTCACTCGTTCGGGATTCCCGCGGGAAATGAGAACCCCGCCCTTACAGACGGGGTCTCCTTTACAATTCAAGCTGCACTACATAGTGCCGGCTCGTGGCCTCGTTGATGCCCACCGTGGTGAAATTCCCCCACACCACGGAGGACCGTCTTCAGATACTCTGCCACATGTGCCAGCCGATGGAGTTTCATTAGCAGCCATCAATAGCACCAGACGGGCAACAGGCGCCCTCCCCGCTCACTCCCCCTGCCGGGGGGAAGGGGGTGGGGGAAGTTCCGCATAATTTTTCCATATTGCATTTTTCTGAAACAACCCCGTGTGTTCAAACTATTGACTACGTGCGCAAACAACAGATCCTCGCATAAAAAAGAGGTGCCACCCTAAAAGGGTGGCACCTCCTCTCCTCACTAGTAAACCTCTGACTTATGCTCCCAATCGTGTAAAGACAGGAAGCACGGGAGCCCACACAGGATTGATAAGACGTTCCCCTGATTCAGTCCATGACATCAACAATCCGGCAAATCGTTGGTCAGGATCGTGCAGAATATCCACCAACCGCTGGACTTCCCACAGAACATCTTTTGACTCTATATGAATATCAACAGTTTGACCAGGTTGTATAGGGGCTTCATTATCCATGGTCAGTCCGGCTGTGGCAACAAGCTCCTGAGGATAGTTTGGATCAAGCTTTGCCGCTCCGACTTTG
Source organism: Nitrospira sp. (assembly GCA_020216985.1). Taxonomy (GTDB): domain Bacteria; phylum Nitrospirota; class Nitrospiria; order Nitrospirales; family Nitrospiraceae; genus Nitrospira_D. Next base: position 2,042 of record JAIWOH010000028.1, on the reverse strand, counting down.
TTCGTAAATCGAATACCGGCTGTTGTGAATTCACCGATACTGACTGGTTCCGTCCCATTATTGGTGGCATGAACCGTCATGCGAAGAGCACGACCCGGCACATCATATTCCGCGTGTGTAACTTCGACCACCAACGGATTGGGTTTTATGGGAAGTGGCTTAACCTTGGCCTCACCAGCCTGCAATGGCACAGTAATAGGATGCTTTGCCTCCGCGGCAAGATAGCCGATAGTGACAACTGCAACCGTAAATACGAGAAGCCCTATCGCAAGCTTGCGATCAACCGGATCCAGCAAAAGTTCATCACCATAAGCCGCAAGCACACGAGCCCGAATTAAATACATGGGGCGAACCATGAACCAACCCACCCAGAACAAACCGACAGATATCCAGAATACATGCCACATGATTCCGGTCATTCCACCCACTGTTTCCGAGTCAAACGTTTCACCCGTCAGAGTCTTGATCGGGTTCGTAAAGTCAGCGTATCGACCCGTAATGTCCATCCATCCGCCAGGCCCAGCAATGGGACCTGCTTCTTTAACAGAAAACATAGGATGAATATGGTGATGCCCAGGAAGTCGCGCTTTCAAAGTAATTTCGTATTCATAATCTCGCCCGATTTCCATAGGACCAGATACAAACATTGGCACTCCACCAACTTTCGTGCTTAAGCGCACAAAAACGGAGCTGGGGGAACCAACATTGACAAACGTTCGATGGGGCTTCACTACCGCGCGAGGCCAATCTTCAGACAGATGAAATTTGCCTCTCATGTACGTAACATCATTTACCGCGGTGCTTTTCCCAACCCATTCGGTGTCATACCAATTAACGGTACGCATCCGCAGAAATGGTTCCTGCGAACGCTCTCCATGTGCAAAGGCTGGAGTGGAATCAAACACCGGCGCGAACGCCAACGTCGCCACTCCGCAGAATCCCAGCATCCACAGCTTGAAGACGTGTTTGACGTTCATGCTTTCCCTCCAGAAAGTTTACCCTTATCTGCATGAGCCAATGTTGCATAAGCAAAGACATCGTAAACTTTCGTTGTTCGTTTTTTGTCATCCGTGAAGTAGAAATAGGAGGTGCAGAAGAACTTCCCAAACTGCCACCACAGGATGTACATCAATGAAGAGGCGAATGCGGCAAAGAACGAGGAAATCATCGTACTATGCCCACCGAACGTCCGCAATGACCCAACCTCAATCATACGGATATATTCAGGAGTTCCGGTCCGCACATACATGAAGCCCATATAGTCGGCCCATGAAAGCAACGTCCCGTCTACCACGAGCGGAGTGTGGCTGTAAGCAAAGATAGGCCAATTGCTCGGGTAAAACAAAATCGCGTACATCCAGGCCCCGATTACCGCAGTCAATGTCCAGTTTCTTGTCAGGAGTAAGGTGAAGTCTAATACCAATGCACTGGGAATTAACGTAGCAGGCATAACAAAGTTAGGTGGATAATTTGACCACCACCACCAAGAGGTATAAACCGCAATCCACTTCCCAGTACCCAAAGCAAGAATCGTCAACGTAGCCCCAAATGGTTGCCGATAGTTAACCCAGTTGTAGTATTGGAGTGCGGCACAGAAGGTAATAGTCGTGATGGGGGTCACAATTGGCCACCACTGCCGATCTTTCCAATCCAACCAAAAGTCCCAGTCACCACACAGCAAGGCTGTGTGCATGTGAAAGGTCCCGATAATGGTTACAAACAAAATGGGGATAAAGTAGATGTAATCAATATGCCTCGACATTGCCACTCCTTCTGGTGGCAGCTTCGCGGCCTTGATTATTTCGTCGGTTCTAAACATTTCGCACAACCTCCCTTAATCTGTGACCAGCCAGTAGGTCTTCCCGCGTTTTGTTTTTACGGGGAAGACCTTTCAGGCCGACCTCTTTTTATAGTTTGTCGCCCATCATCGTTAAAAAAACGAGACACGGGCTAGTAGCCTGCTTTGGCGTTGGGGTTGACCTGGCTGGGGAACGGATCCAGGATGCTCTTGGGCGCCCCGTTCCAAATCACGTCCGCCAAGT
>JAIWOH010000009.1 GCA_020216985.1 Nitrospira sp. | reverse complement strand
CAGATTTCCTTTCTAGCCGCGTTCTCCGCCGGGCTGTTGTCGTTTGTGTCTCCTTGCGTGCTTCCATTGGTCCCGTCCTATATATCCTACATCACAGGGTTGTCGGTCGAACAACTGGTGGACGTGTCGGCACGAGAGAAATTCAAGAAGTCGATCGTGCTGAATTCGTTGTCGTTCATCGCCGGATTCTCGGCGGTCTTCATTGCGTTCGGCGCGTCGGCCAGCTTTTTGGGGCAGGTCCTCATCTCTTATCAGGACTACATCCGCCGGATTGGCGGGGTTCTGATCGTGATTTTCGGGCTCTATCTGCTCGGCATCCTCAACCTGAATTTCTTAAAAACGGAGCACCGCTATCAGTTTCGCAGTCGCCCGGCCGGCTACGCGGGGTCGTTTTTGGTGGGCGTGGCCTTTGCCGCTGGGTGGACTCCGTGTGTAGGCCCGGTTTTAGGATCGATTCTTCTGTACGCGAGCACCAGCGATTCACTTGTGAGCGGGATCGTGCTCTTGACTTGCTATTCTCTGGGGCTCGGCTTGCCGCTGTTTCTCACCGCTTTGGGCGTCGATCGATTTTTAGCCTATTTCAAGGAGGTGCGGGCCTACCTGTGGGGCGTCTCGACGGTGAGCGGCATCCTGCTGATCGTCGTCGGCGTTCTGATTTACGCCAATTCCCTCACCATGGTGACAAGTTTTCTCGAACGGTATGGAATCGGCTGGTATGTCGGCCAATAGAGGAATACCGTACTCTTCCCCCGTGCATTCCCAGCCACTTGGTGTGTCACCGCTTCGTCAAGCTTGCTAATTAGGTTGCGACGCCTCCGAATCAGAATGTATGTGCCCGGCACCATCGCGGCGCACGTTGAGCTTGAGAATTGGAGGAACTGGAATGTGAGCAGTCAGCACCAGGCTCCGAGGCGGCAGGTGGTAAAGGTCTGGTTGAGCGCATTGGAGGATTGGCTGCCGAACGACGGGAGTCGTGAAGCGGACAGCATGTCCGGAATGGAGGAGAGGCTTGCCGCAGTGTTTGAACCGGACTTCCCTTCGGGATCTGGATCGGAAATGCCGGCGTAAGGTGGAGCGGCGGACGTGTCTTTGAGTTTTGCTAACAAGCTCTTGCCTTGGTTTGCCGCCGCGCTGTCCGGGTATTTTTCAGCCAAAAGACGAAGGCGTTCCCGCGCCCAATCGTCGGCTCCCATTTCATGATAACTGCTGGCGAGCAAGTACAAGGCATCGGGAGCGACGGGCCTGTCCGGGTAGAACTTGATGATCTGTTCAAAGCGATGAGCGGCGGCCAAATAGGAACCCCGCCGGTAGTAAAACCGGCCTACAAATAAGTGCATCTCCCCAAGCCAGTTGTGACACTCATCGAGTTTTTCCAGAGAAAGCGCGTCGTAGCGGCTTCCTGGATACTCTTTTCGGACGCGCTCGAACGCCACGATCGCCTTCTGCATCGGTTCCGGGTCTCGATCGACCGTTTTGGCCATCTTCATGTAGACCTCCCCGACTCGAAAGGCGGCGTATGGAGCGAGAACGTGTGTCCTATAAAATTCGAGGAAGCGATTGTATTCGGTCAACGCTTCGGCATATTCCTCCTTTTCGAAGAAGGCTTCCCCGCGTTTCATGATGACGTTGGGGTGATAGTACCGCTCCGTGCTGTCTTCGATGAAGATCTGTTCGTCGGTGCCGGAGATGGGATTTTTGACGAGGTCCCGTATGTCTTTGGGACCGTTGGCGCAGGCCGCAAGCAAGGTCAATCCGGCCACCAGCAAACCCATTCTTGTAAGAAGAAGAGGCTTCGCCCCTGGCTGCACGTATGGAGTTCGAGATAGGCGACCCATGGTGACTGTTCATAGCAAGGAAGGGCATCGGAATGCAATACGGATCGGAAACATTCGTCGGCAAGATGCGGGATGGTTTGCGGGGTGATTGGGTTTGATGGTTTGATGCGGGACGGTTGACGGGGGAGTTCACGGGAGGGGTTTGTTTGATTGACCGGTCTTCCATTGCTCCCTATAATCCCTTCCTCTTGAAGCCAGGGCCGTTGCCTTTCGGAACCAACCGGTAGGATTCGATGATTCGAACGAGGCTCGTTGGAACGGGGAGCTATCTACCCGACCGTGTCGTGAGCAACGAGGAGATCGCTCCCTTGCTGAGGGTCGATCCGGCACACATCCATCGGCTGACCGGCATCCGGGAGCGTCGGTGGGCGGCTCCGCACGAAGCGTCTTCCGACATGGCGATTGAAGCGGCGCGTCGTGCGCTCGCCGCCGCCGGATGTGAGGCGTCGGACCTGGAGGCGATCATTCTTTCGACGACGTCGCCGGACATGGTGTTTCCTTCGACCGCCTGCATGGTTCAACGAGGGCTTGGGTGCAAGCGAATCGGAGCGTTTGACGTGTCCGCTTCATGCTCCGGTTTTCTCTACGGACTTTCGATGGGGCGGGCGTTGATTGAGAGCGGTCAGGTGAAGACCTGTCTTGTGGCGGCGTCGGAGGTCAAATCTCGGTACGTCGATCCCAACGATCGAGCCACCGCGATGGTGTTCGGGGACGGGGCGGGGGCCGTCGTGTTGCGCGGCGAGGAGGATCGGAGTCCTGAAGAAAGCAGAATTCTGGGGATCAGGATCCATGCGGACGGATCGCGGCATGACATGATTCGCGTTGCGGCGGGCGGGTCAAGGACTCCGATTTCATCGGACGAGTTGGAGAGGCGGGCGCACACGATTCGCATGAACGGCGCCGCGCTTTATCGGGTCGCCGTTCGCCAGCTCGAACAGGCTGTGCGGGAGATCTTGAAGGAAAACGGAGTCGATCGAGACGATCTCAAACAGGTGGTGCTCCATCAGGCAAACGGCCGTATCTTGAGCCACGTGGCGGATCGACTGGAGATCGTTCCTGACAGGCTGTCATCGGTCATCGAACGGTACGGCAACACCTCGTCCGCGTCGCTGCCCATTGCGTTGGATGACGCAGTGCGCGGTGGGCGAATCGCCGGCGGGGATGTGGTGTTGTTGGGCAGCTTTGGCGGAGGTCTGACGTGGGCGACCGGACTGATACGGTGGTGAAGACGAGGCGGCTTCACCACCGCAGAAGGTCCTTGTGTGCTGGAAAGGCTTTGTTGCTACCGGGCCGGACCGTGGTGACCGCTGTGAATCGGCAGGCGAACCATGAACCGGCTGCCTTTGGGCTCATTGGCTTCGACCCAGACCCCTCCGCCGTGTCCTTCGACGATATGCTTCACAATGGCCAGGCCGAGACCGGTTCCGCCCAACTCGCGGGATCTGGCTTTGTCGACGCGGTAAAAACGTTCGAAGACGCGCGGTCGGTCCGTCTCCGGAATGCCGATCCCCGTGTCAGCGACGCTCAATTCGATGGCTCCTGCGGGGTCAATAGCTCCTGCCGGGTGGTCGCCCGCCCGTGGTCTTGATGCCCGTTTCGCCGTCACGGTGATGGTGCCGCCCGGCGGTGTGTATTTCACGGCGTTGTCCAGCAAGTTGGTCATCACCTGAACCAACCGGTCTTCGTCGCCGGCAATGGAAGGCACGGCGTCTTCAAGGAACGTGACGAGTCGGTGTCCTTTTTTTTCAGCCAGCGGTTTGATCGTCGAGAGCGCACGGTCGATGACTGTGCGAAGGTCGATCGGATCCTGACGAAATGAGACACGGCCCGACTCGATGTGCGAAAGTTCGAGCAGGTCTCCGATAATAAGGTTCAATCGATCGCTTTGCTTGAGGATGATATCGAGAAAATTCGCCGCCATTTCCGGGTCGTCTTTGGCGCCATCCAGCAGCGCTTCCACGTACCCCTTGATCGAAGTGAGCGGCGTGCGCAATTCGTGGGAGACGTTGGCCACGAAGTCCTTGCGGATGGTTTCCAGGCGGCGAAGCTCCGTAATGTCGTGACAGACCAGCACCACGCACGCCTCGTTGTCCCGTTCCCCTCCCGCGAACGAGGCTTCGATCTGTAAACAGCGGCCCGTCAGCGGAAGGATCAGTTCGGCCTCGCGATGACTTCGAGAGCGAAGCGTCTCCTCCACCAGCTCGCTCAATTGCCGGTTGCGGAACAGTTCGGCAAACGGACGCCCCCGCGCCTCGGCGCGGGAAATGCCGAAGATGCGCTCCAACGCAGGGTTCATTTGCAAGACATAGCCTCGGCGATCCAAAACCATCACGCCTTCGATCATGGACGTCAGCACGGCCAGCAGTTGCGCCCGATCTTCGGACAGCTCGGCGAGCTTGGTCTGCATGCGGTCGGCGACTTGGTGGAGAGCGGCGGCGAGACCATCGACTTCATCGTGTGCGGCGCGCTTGGAAGAGACGGTGAATTCTTCCGATTCCAGACGTCTGACAGCCCGCGCCACGGCCGAAAGCGGTTGGGTCAGGCTGTGTACAAGCCACACAGTGAACGCCGCAGCCGCCAGGAAGACGAGCCCCAGTGTGATGACGATGGTGTGTTTGGCGTGTTCGATATTCCGGTCCATCGGGGTCGCCGCGAGACCTACGCGCACAACGATCGGGCCGTGGGGGTGATCGGATGCCGTCGTCACGGCTCGATAAAAGGTGCGCTCACCGGTTATCTCGTCGATCCTGACGTCTTGGCCCTGTCCTGAGGAGATGGCTTGTCGGACTTCCGGCTTGTTTGCTTGATTTTCATGAAAGGGCGGGGCGTCGACCTGGGTGGCGCTGTCGGCGATGACAGTGCCGTCCGAGGCAATGAGCGTGATGCGGGCGGCGGCACGGGCGCCAAGCTCGCGAGCGATGGTGTGGAGGCGTGAGGGCGAAGGAAGGCGATCCGACGATGCAAACAGGGAGGACAGGTTGTACTCGACGAGCGTGACCGTGGTTTCCAAGACGGTGTTTTGCCGGAGCAGGTGTTGCCGATCCAACGACCGGACGAGGAAGATTCCCGCCATGGCAAAAAGACATGCCGTTGCGAAAACTGCAATACATGCCAGCTTCCATCTGATCGGAAGTCTCATGGGGAGGGGGGAAGCCGGCGCATCAAGAACGGGACAATGACAAGGCGCAGAGAAAGAGGAAAATGGCCGCGCATCATGCGTCCCCTGCCGGATCCTTGAGTTTGTATCCCAGCGATTTGACGGAGACGATGGCGTCTTCAAGAATGGGTAGCTTCTGCTTGAGTCGCCGAATGTGGACGTCGACCGTTCGGGTCGTGCCGAAGTAATCATATCCCCAGACGGCATTGAGGAGCACGTCGCGGGTCAACACTCGTCCCGGATGCCGAATCAAGTGCTCGAGCAAGCCGAATTCCTTCGCCGTTAACACGACTTCTTCCTGGCCTACACGAACCTCATGGCGTCCGAGGTCCATTGTCAATGGACCGTAGTGGTAATGGGTGGTCCCGGTGGCTTGAGCCCGTTCCATACGACGGAAGAGGGCTTTGACGCGGGCCGTCAGCGTCTTGGGGCTGAACGGTTTGGTGACATAATCGTCGGCGCCCAGTTCGAGGCCGATGACGGTATCGGATTCTTCGGCTTTAGCCGTCAGCATGATGATGGGCAACATCGCGGTCTCAGGAGCGGCGCGCACTCGCTTGCAGACCTCGAGACCGTCCATATCGGGCAACATGAGGTCCAACACGATCAGATCCGGCTTTTCTTGAGAGACGAGTTTTAAACCCTCCGGGCCTGTTGCCGCGGTAATCACGCGAAAGCCGTCCTTTTCCAAGTACAACTTGACAAGTTGTTGGATGTCTTTTTCGTCCTCGATAACGAGAACTTTCTTGGGCGAGGAGGCCGGCATAGAGGGTTCTCAGCCTACGGATGAGCGGAGGAACTGTCAAGCGCAGGATAGAGGATGAGAGAGAGCAAGGCGAGCAGAATGTCGGCCACGGGAGGATTGCACAAGGTCATGGCGGTTTTTTTGATAGACCCGTTTTGAGGCAACTTTTTTATAGGGAGGCTTTGGTGAGGAAACACGCGATTTCTCCTTGTTGCTCAACCTCGATCCAAGATCCAACGGAGGGATCGTCTTTATCTGCAGCGAGAACGCTGCATGCGCAAAGACGGCGATCTTTTTGTTGCTTCTGTAGGGAACGTCATACTGAGCGATGTGGGCTCTATAAATCATAGGGTTGCGTATTCATCCGCCCCTCGACCCTTTTCTGTTTCCTACACTCATCTGAAATACGATTGGTTCCTACATTGTTTTTCCACGAGAATCTCGAACGATTTCACTTCGATTTGATGGCACATGCCTTGCTCATCTTCCTTCGGACGCAAGAGCAGACGACTTCTTCGCTCGCCATACATTCGACGAGTTTCTTGATCCAAGTTCCCTTAACCAAGGGGCACGGGGTCGCAAAGACACTTGAGCAGGGGTGTGTCGCGAGGTTGTGTGTCGGGCGGCTTCACCTTCTCTTGGCAGGTCGCTCTTGTCAGGTCGGAAGTCGCAGAAGTCGACGCCGCGCTTGGTTGTGGCCGAAATTGAATAAAAAGGAGTTCCGTTATGAGGGTGAAATGGGCGTGCGCGCTGGCCGGTTTGCTCGTGTTGTGGTCGACCCCCTCGTGGAGTGCTTCGTTGTCGTGGAATGCCAATACCGAGTCGGATCTGGCCGGCTATCGCGTGTATCGGTGCAGCGTGTCCAACTGTTCACGGACATCCGGTACTGCTACGCTTCTGGCGACGCTGGGACGAGTGACCAGTTTCAATATCGGAACTCCCTCGACGACGCAATATTACTTTCTCACGGCGTATGATTATGCTGGGAACGAATCGCGGGAAAGCGCGGTTGTCACCTATACTCCGCCCAGTTCTACTCCGCCCAGGATTGGAGTCAGTCCGATGAGCTTTTCCTTCGCTGCTACGCAAGGCGGCTCCAACCCCGCCTCCCAGACTTTGAATGTTACCAACACCGGAGGTGGAACCCTCAGTTGGACGCTGAGCGAGAATATCAGTTGGCTTACTCTAAGTCGGACATCGGGGAGTGGTAACGCATCGGTGACCATCAATGTCACGACCGGTAGTTTGGTTGCTGGGACCTATGCCGGCACGATCTTGATTAGTGCCACTGGTGCGTCTTCGGTCACGATCCCTGTGACATTTACTGTCTCAAGTGCTCCTGTGCCGGTTATTCGAGTGAATCCCACAAGCTTGTCTTTTACGGCAGTGCAAGGAGGTATCAATCCGCCAACGCAAACCTTCACCGTTACCAATGGCGGTGGTGGAACCTTGCGTTGGAGCATTCGAAATAGTCGCTCGTGGATTGCTCATAGCCCCCTTGATGGAAGCGGAAACGTCACGGTCACCGTCGGAGTCGTCACAACCGGTCTCGCGGCCGGAACATATACGGGCCAGATCTCGGTTGCTGCGGATGGAGCCAGCACGGTGCTTGTGCCGATCACGCTGACGATTACGGCGGCTACTTCCTCTCCTGTCATCAGTGTGAGTCCAACAAGTCTCTCCTTCACGGCAAGGGTTGGAGGCGCCAATCCTTCGTCCCAGACCTTGAGGGTCTCCAACGTCGGTGGAGGGACGCTCAATTGGAGCGCCAGGCATAATTGCGACGGAAATTGGTTCCGGCATGCTCCCACTGATGGAAGCGGCAATGCCACCATCACGGCCAATGTGGTGACGGCTGGTCTGTTGGCTGGGACCTATACGTGCCATCTCTCGGTCGCAACTCCGAATCTCTCTTCCGTCGTCAGTGTGCCGATCACGCTGACGATGACTCCTTAAAGGGGGGCTTTTTCTGCTCGGCCATGCCCCCTTCCGGGCATGGCCTTCGTGAAAAAAGAACGGGGGACAAGCGTCTGATGAGGTGGCTAAGGGGGCAGGGTCGGTTGGTCGTGTCTACCTTGTGAAAGACAGGGCAATCCTGTTGACGATACCTGGGTGTCTGACGTATCGTGGTCGCTCAACACAGGGCCGTAATTCGGACGACATTCTGGAGCCTGGCTGAAGGAGCGACCGATCATGAAAATCTATCTCGCCAATCCCCGCGGGTTTTGCGCCGGCGTCGATCGAGCGATCGACATTGTGGATCTCTCGCTCAAGAAGTACGGCGCTCCCATCTATGTGCGTCACGAAATCGTCCATAGCCGCCATGTCGTGAATTCGCTCAGGCAAAAGGGCGCGGTGTTCGTGGAAGAGTTGAACGAGGTGCCGGAAGGATCGGTCGTGATCTTCAGTGCGCACGGCGTGGCCAAGTCCGTGTGGGATGAGGCGCGTCAACGCCGTCTCCACGTGATCGATGCCACGTGTCCCCTGGTGATCAAGGTCCACAACGAAGTCAACCGTGATTACGCGCAAGGGTATGAGCTGATCCTCATCGGCCATGCAGGCCATCCGGAAGTGATCGGGACATTGGGGCAAATTCCCGACAAGTTCCACCTGGTGTCCTCCGTCGAAGATGTCGAGGCGCTGCAGGTGGACAACACCGTCAACTTATCGTATGTCACGCAGACGACGCTCAGCGTGGATGAATGCCGGGACATCGTCACTGCGTTGCACCGGCGGTTCCCGAACATCAAGGGGCCGCATCAAGAAGACATCTGCTACGCGACGCAGAATCGTCAAAACGCGGTCAAGGAGTTGTCTCGTCTGGTTGATGTCATCCTGGTCATCGGATCGCCGAACAGTTCGAACTCCAATCGCTTGCGGGAATTGGGCGAACGATGCGGTATTCCTTCCTACCTGATCGACTCGGCCAACGATATCGATCCGGCTTGGCTTAAAGAAGCCAAGGCCGTCGGTATCACTGCCGGCGCCTCCGCGCCGGAGGTGTTGGTAACAGAAGTAGTCGCCTTCCTTCGGTCGACCGGCCCCTCGGAAGTCGAGGAGTTGACCGTGATCGAAGAAGACGTCGAGTTTCTCTTGCCGAAAGAATTGGTTCAAATTGAATCCGCCGGCAGCAAGGCTGCGGCCGGGATCGCGGCAGGTTAATCAAACGTCCGTTCCGCTTCCATACCTTGTGGCAGTCCTTTTGATCTCTACCCTTACGCTGTCTTTCATTTTGATTTCTTCGGGTCCGTGTGCTACGAAAGGCCGGTTGGTTTTATCGATTTCATTCCGGCCGACGATTGGATTTCGGGAGGCGTAAGAGTTAAGGAAAAGAGGCGATCATCGATGTATCTCAAGTCCTTGGACATGCTGGGCTTTAAATCGTTTGTCGAGGGGAAAATCGAATTTCCAGAGGGGGTCACCGCGGTTGTCGGCCCCAACGGAAGCGGAAAAAGCAATGTCGTCGATGCGATCCTTTGGGTCTTGGGCGAGCAAAGCACCAAAACGCTCAGGAGTGAAAAGATGGAGGACGTCATTTTCAACGGCACGACGCTCAGAAAGCCGTTGGGAATGGCCGAAGTCTCGCTGACGATCGGCGGCTTGGATCGATCGTCGATGAAGCTCGATGGAAGCACGGGGTTGCCCGGCCAATTGACCGAATTCCAGGAGCTGATGATCACTCGTCGGCTGTATCGGAACGGGGAGAGTGAATACTTCATCAATAAAACCCCTTGCCGACTTAGAGACATCCGGAGTCTGTTGCTTGACACTCGCGCGGGGAGCAAGGGACACACGGTGATCGCTCAAGGCCAGATCGATCAGATTCTGAATGCCTCTCCGAGGGATCGGCGGGAACTGATCGAAGAGACCGCCGGCATCGTCCGTTATAAAAAGCAAAAGGCCGAAGCGTTACGGAAACTCGACGTGACGCAGCAGAACTTGCTTCGGGTTCGGGACGTGATCGCGGAGGTGAAGAAACAGCTCAATTCTCTTGAGCGGCAGGCCCGTCAGGCGCGAACGTATCAGGCGTTGCAGCAGGAGGTTCGGGGGCTGGAAGTCGAATTGCTGACAAGAGAATTCAGGGCGTTGCGGGCGGGACTGGCGGCAGCGGAGACGGAACTCGCCTCGTGCGACGCCAAAGAAGCGTCGATCGCGGCGGAGCAGGCTCGGGTGGCGGCGGAACTGGAACAAATCCGTCTTCAGGCTATTGCGACGAATGAGGCGATCGATCGGATTCGCCGGGCCTTCTCGGACGTGGAGCAT
>JAIWOH010000008.1 GCA_020216985.1 Nitrospira sp. | reverse complement strand
CGGCAGGGGCAGGCCCTGACGGCCTCGGAAGTGGCCAGGAATCGGCGCCAATTATTCGAGCAGCAACAACAGCAAGAGGCGAAGGAATTCGACGACCTTGCGCAAGTCGAAAAAGATCTGGAAGCCTCGCGCGAGGCGATCGAGGCCTCATTGGCGCAGATAGAACGAGAACTCAAGGACCGCGAGGTCGTCTGCGCGGAGTTGGACCAAGAAATGGCCCGTCTTTCAGAACAACGGGCGACGGCAGCGGTCGAAAAAGATCGTGGTCATCAAGATCTCCTCCGGTTGGCGGTGCAAGTGGCGAACGCGGAGCAGGCGCTGGCCCAGTTGGCTCTGCGTCTGGACGAGGCGACCAGGCGCGAGGCACTGTTGGGAGCGAATCTGGCCGACGCCCTGGCCCAGCGCGTCACCGTGAATGTGCAACGCGAGTCGCTGCGGCTGGAGCAGGGAGAGGCAGGCAAGTTGGTGGAGAGTTTGCGGGAGCATCAAGAACTGACTCGAAGAACCGCGGCGCAGGTCGCTGAAGAACTCCGGGCGCTCGATGAAGTGATTTTACGCCGGTCCGAGGAAGCGGCCGCGGTCGATTCTCGATTGAACGCCTTGCAGGGACTGGTGCGGGAAGAAATGGGATACGGGCGGCAGGGGAGCGACGAGGCGACGGCGTTGAAGTCTTGCGGCGGCGTCGGGGACGCGCTGGCTGAATGGCTGACCGTTCCATCGGAGCTGGATCGAGCCGTGGAAGCCTTCCTCGGCGAACGTGTGCACGGATGGGTGGTCGACGAACCGGCGGTCGCGACGCGGGCTGTCGAGTTTCTGCGGGAAAAATCGCTGGGACGCGGGACGTTCATTCCAAAACAGCCTCGGTGGGAACGGACGGGCGGGCAGGCAGAGGAGTGGTGGACGGCGATGGCGGGACAGCCGGGTGTGCTGGGGCGCGCCGTCGATCTTATTCAGACAGAAGAGGATTTGCTCGCGGCTCGCGATAGTCTGTTTGATCGGGTCGTCTTTGTGGAATCTCTGCACGACGCCCTGCGGCTTTGGGAACAACGGATATGGTCGGACCAACGGGGGCCCCTATTGGTCACGCGAGCGGGAGAGATTGTGGATGCCTCGGGGGTCATCAGCGGGGGGCAGGCGCGCGGAGATCGCGGGTTGCTGGAACGGCGACGGGAAGTCGTTGATCTGCAAAGGGAACGGATAATTATCGCAACGGCGCTCGAGCAGGACAAGCAACGGCGGTTGGAATTACAGGCCAAGGTCGAGGAGCTGTCGGCGCAAATGAAGCGGATCACGGATGATTTGCGCGGGGCCGAGATGCGTGAACTGGCGTTGCGCAAAGATGATGAGGCGTCGAATCAAGTGGCGGCCGACCTCGACCTCAAGGTGAAACATATTGAGACAGACGTTTCCAGGAACAAAGCGGCCGTCGAGCGATACGCGGAGGAAAAGAAAGCGATTGAGATACAGCTTCAACAATGGGTGATTGAGAAAACCGAACGCGAGACAATCTTGGCTCAAATGCAGGAGCGGCTGGTCGAGATCGACGGCCGAGGGAGGGCGTTTCAGGAGCGGCTCACCGAGGCGCGACTGCTGTTGGAAGGGCTACGGGCCAAACAAGAGCATGAACAGGCCGACCTGGCTCGCGTCACGCAGCAGCAGACGGACATGAGCCGACGGCGTCAATCGTTGACTCAACATCTGCAAGAGTTGGCGCGCGCGATTCAGGACAGCAAGGAGGAGCAGGCAAGGCAGGAAGCGGTCTTCCGCGAACTCAGTGCATCGGCAGCGCAGCTCAGTGCCGATCTGGCGTCGGCCCAAGAGCGGCAGGCTCAGGAATTGTCCGTTCGTCAGACGTTGGAAGCTGGCGCGGAGGAGATACGCAGGGAACTGGCGGCGGTGCGCGAAGCTAGAATGGGAGTCGAAGTGCGTCGGGCTCAGTTGCAGACTCAATTGAGCATGGTTGAAAGCACGTTGTCGGGAACCTATCAATTGGAACCGCGGGCGCTGGCCGACGATCAACCGACGTCCGGCGACCAGCCGGTGGAAGGGAGCGAAAGCGCGGCTCCGTCGCTGGCACGGGGTTCGGACGACGAGATCAAGGAGCAACTTCAGAAATTGCGTGAGCGATTGGATCGCATGGGTCCCATCAATCTGGCGGCCATTCGTGAGCATGAAGAGTTGGAGCAGCGGCATACGTTTCTCTCGACTCAAGAAGAGGATCTCTCGAACTCGATCGGTTCGCTCAAGGCCATTATTCAGCGGATCAACCGCACGACCAAAGATATGTTCGCCTCGACCTTCGAGGACTTGCAGCAAAAATTCGGCGAAGTGTTCGGCCAGTTCTTCCCGGGAGGCCGGGCCGAACTTCGGCTCGTCGAAGAGCCGCCTTCGGAAGACGCCGGCGAGCCGGGGGATCAAGAGCCCGGCATCGATATCGTCGCGCAGCCGCCGGGGAAACGGCTCAAGAGCATCACGATGCTGTCGGGGGGAGAGAAAACTCTGACGGCGATGGCGCTGTTGTTCGCCAGCTTTCTGATCAGGCCGACGCCGTTTTGTCTTTTGGACGAAATCGACGCGCCGTTGGACGAGGAGAACATCGGCCGGTTCACCGCGGTGTTGCGGGATTTGTCGCAGAACGCTCAGTTCTTGGTCGTGACTCACAATAAACGAACGATGGCGATCGCCGACTCTCTCTTCGGGGTCACGATGGAAGAGCCGGGAGTCTCCAAGTTGGTGTCCGTACGGTTGGCAGATCTTCAACCGACCGCGTGACCGAAAAGGTCAAGCGGACACAGGACTTTTCGTGCGGTCGCTTGACTCCAATAGGGCCGTTTGTTATAAGCCCCCAGGCGGTCCAGGGCTTATTAAGGTGCAATCGTGATGGAACAGATCGGTTGCGCAAGATTTCTGAGTCTTGGGGAAAAAAGAGCGGGTCTCGTCCTGCTTCTCGCGCCGGAAAGATCGTATGAACCTCATTCGCTCGCTTATCAGTCGTCTCTCTGAAGGTTTGCTTTCGACGAGCCCGGGGAAGCTCAGCCATGCTGTGGAGCCTTCTCCGTCGCCGTCGTTGCGGCTTGTCTCCGAGAAGATGACGGGGTTGCCGTCGTTGGAGCCGGCGACTCGGCGTGCAACCGGCCATGCTCACAACCAGCCTGATGCGATCGACGACGCCATCCGACGAAGCCAGACGTGGTTCCTGAATCGCCAGCATGCGGAAGGATACTGGGTGGCGGAGCTTGAAGCGGACACCACGTTGACGTCCGAATACATCATGCTCCGCCGATTTCTTGATCGCGTGGACCCCGATCGTGAAGAGAAAGCCGTTCGGTACTTGAAGGCCACGCAATTGCCAGACGGTGGCTGGCCGATCTATTACGGCGGACCATCCGAAATCAGCGCGTCCGTCAAGGCATATTTCGCCCTCAAATTGACCGGCGTGTCCGCCGACGAGCCGTTCATGGTTCGAGCCAAAGAACGTATTCTAGCCATGGGCGGCGTGGTGCAAGCCAACGTCTTCACCAAGATCGCCCTGGCGTTGTTCGATCAATATGACTGGGAAGGCGTGCCGCACATGCCCGTCGAAATCATGTTGCTGCCGAAGAAGTTCTACTTCAACGTCTATGCCATTTCGTATTGGTCGCGGGCCGTGCTGATCCCATTGCTCATCGTGTTTGCGTACCGTCCGGTGTGCCGGATTTCGCGTCAGCAGGGCATCGATGAACTGTATCCTGTTCCCCGCCGGACGATTCGCTATTGGAAATACCCGCCGTTCAATAAAGATCAGGATTGGTTTACGCCGCACAATTTCTTCGTGGCGCTTGATGCGTTGCTGAAGGTCTATGATCGGATGCCGCTGCGGGCGTTGCGCAGGAAAGCCTTGAAAAGGGCCGCCGACTGGATGCTGGAGCACATGAAGGGAACCGGAGGGCTTGGCGCCATTTATCCGGCCATGGCCAACTCCATCATGGCGTTACAGTGCATGGGCTATGACGCGGACGACCCCCTCGTCGTCAAGGCGTTGCGTGAGATCGAGGAACTGGAGGTGTACGATTCGGTGGAGCTGGACGGCCGGTCTCTTCCTGCCCTCCATCTGCAGCCCTGCTTTTCTCCGATTTGGGATACGGCGTTGCTCATCAATGCCATGATCGAGTCCGGCATGTCGCAGGACCATCCCGCTTTGCAGAAAGCCGCGGCGTATCTGATGTCCAGGCAGACCAAGAAGGAGGGAGACTGGATCGTCTCCTCCCCCGCGGCCGAACCAGGCGGATGGTACTTCCAGTTTGAGAATGAGTTGTACCCGGACGTCGACGATTCCGCTGTCGTGCTCATGGGGCTTGCAAAATTGAAGATGGCTCAAACCGCCGAGCAACGGGAGTCGATCCGCCGCGGCATGAAGTGGGTCCTGGCCATGCAAGGGTCGGACGGAGGATGGGGGGCGTACGATAAGGACAACAATCGTGTCGTCTTCAACTACATTCCGTTTGCGGATCACCGCGCGTTGCTGGACCCCAGTACATCGGACTTGACCGGGCGATGTCTGGAGATGCTGGGGACGTTGGGGTACGATCGGACGCATCCCGCCGTCGGGCCGGCCTTGGCCTTTTTAAAGAAGGAACAGGAACAGGACGGCAGTTGGTATGGAAGGTGGGGCGTCAACTATATTTATGGAACGTGGTCCGTTCTGGCGGGCCTTCGCGCCATGGGGGAAGATCCGTCGTCTCCGTACATCCGCCGGGCCGTCTCATGGTTGGAATCGAAACAAAATCCGGACGGCGGATGGGGCGAGTCCTGTCTGTCGTATGCGGATCCTGCCTTCAGCGGCAAAGGGGAGAGCACGCCGTCACAGACGGCCTGGGCCTTGATGGGATTGATGTCCGCCGGCGTGGTGGACTCCTTCAGCGTCGCGCGCGGGGTGCAATTTCTCCTGCGCCATCAAATGAAGGACGGGTCATGGGAGGAAGTTCGCCATACCGGTACGGGATTCCCGCGCGTGTTCTACCTCCGTTATCATTGGTACTGCCAGTATTTCCCGTTGTGGGCGCTCGCGATGTACCGGAACCTCCGGGCTCGAGGGAAAACCCGGGCGGACGAACTGCGCCATCATGCCCAGGCTGCCGGGTCGTACCGGGCTGATCATTGACCGCTGAAGATTCCGCCTCTCCGATCGATTTCTTTCCTCTTCCTGGCACGACGCCGATCAAGCGAATTGCGCTGTTCGCTGCGACTGTATGGGAAACAAAGGCCGTCCGCGCCGCATTCGGAACGGAAACTCGGCAGGATGTCGATGGAATGACGGTCCTGGTGTATAAGGAAGGCACCCGCGAGTATTGGTTGGCCCGAACCGGTATCGGTCCGGAGAAGGCCGGCAGGGCCGCCCAAAGACTGCTGACGCGTCAGCCCTTCACCCTGGCGGTTTCAACGGGGTTTGCCTGTGCCCTTGTCCCAACGGAGATCGGGGCGTTGCTGCTCGGCCGTGAGGTGATTGCCATGGGAAGAGGAGATGCCGGTCGGCTTCCGATGAGGGAGATGTCGGAGGACGAAGGGGAAGCGATGATTCGGTTGGCCCAGGTGAGCGGGCAGGCCAATCACGTCGGTCGATTCGTCTCCACTGATCGTATTGTCGGCAGCGCGACGGACAAACGGCATTTTGCCAGCCTCACCGGTGCGGTCGGTCTGGATATGGAAAGCGCGGCGTTGGCGGAGGAGGCGCGGCGTGCGCGAGTGTCGTTTGTCATCGTCCGCACGGTCTCGGACCTCTTGGATGAAGATCTTGCCCTGGATTTCAATCTGTTTCTCCAACCGGCCGGTTGGCTGAAAGGCATGGCTTCGGTGGTGGGGCATCCCTCCCGATTGGCGGGTCTGTGGCGGCTTCGTCGGCAGAGCCGGACGGCGGCCGCCAATCTGACCTCGTTTTTCAAACGCTATGTCGGTACGGTTGCCGGGCAATTCAAAGACTGACGGCTCACAATCCCCTATGATCACGATGCTGGAACGGCTCGGACGTTGGACGATGAATGTGGTCGGTGAGATGGGCCGGATGTTGATCTTCGTGGTTTCGTCCGTTGCCTGGTTGTTTCGCCCACCCTTCCGGGTCGTTCAGATCGTCAAACAACTGCATTTCATCGGATACAAGTCGACGTTCGTCGTCGTATTGACGGCCGCCTTTACGGGCATGGTGCTGGCTCTTCAAGGGTACTACACGCTTCGGAAATTCGGATCCGAAGGACTGCTGGGTTCGGCGGTGGCGCTCAGCATGATTCGAGAGCTGGGGCCCGTGCTGGCGGCGCTGATGGTGACGGCCCGAGCCGGTTCGGCGATGACGGCGGAAATCGGTATTATGCGGATTACAGAGCAAATCGACGCACTCGACACCATGGCAGTCAATCCGCTTCAGTACTTGATCGCGCCGAAGCTTGTCGCTGGCTTGATCGGCGTCCCGTTGCTGGTGGCGATTTTCGACGTCGTCGGGATTTACGGCGGCCATTTGGTCGGTGTGGAGTTGTTGGGTGTCAATGCGGGGTCCTACTGGAATTCAATTGCGTCGTCGGTCGAATGGAAAGACGTCTATGGGGGCATTCTCAAATCCATCAGCTTCGGACTGATCGTCAGCTGGGTCTGTACGTACAAGGGTTTTTACACCAGGATGAGCGCGGAAGGGTTGGGCACGGCCACGACGGAGGCGGTGGTGTTGTCCTCGGTTCTGATTCTCGTGTGGGATTATTTCTTGACGTCGGTGCTGTTGTAAGAGCGGTCGGTCGTTCGGTTGAAGGCCGCAGGCCTCGAACCCGTTGGAAGATGATCAAACTGGTCGGCGTGACGAAAACTTTGGGCGGGCATCCGGTGCTGCGAGGGGTGGACCTTGTCATTCCGCCGCGGAAGCTGACGACCATCATCGGCCGCAGCGGAGAAGGCAAGAGCGTGCTGCTCAAACACATGATCGGACTGATGCAACCCGACTCGGGAGAAGTGTGGGTCGATGGGATGGAAATCTCGCGATTGCGGGGTCGCGCGCTCAACGATGTTCGCAAACGGTTTGCGATGCTGTTTCAGGGGGCGGCGTTGTTCGACTCGCTGACGGTGTTTGAGAACGTGGCGTTTCCGTTGCGCGAGCGACTTCGTATGAAAGGACCGGAGGTCACCGGTCGCGTCGAAGAGAAATTGGAGCAGGTCGGTCTGGCCGGGATGGGACATAAATTCCCCGCCGAGCTGAGCGGGGGCATGCGCAAACGCGCCGGCTTGGCGCGGGCGCTGGTCATGCAACCGGAGATCATTCTCTTTGATGAACCGACGACCGGCCTTGATCCGCTGATGGCCAAGTCGATCCATGATCTCATTACCGGCATGCAGCGCAAATTCGGGTTCACCGCCGTGATGGTCAGCCATGAAATTCCGGAAATTTTCGGTATTTCCGATTATGTCGCCATGTTGAAGGGCGGACGCATTGCACTGATGGCGGAACCCCTGGAATTCCAGCGGACGCAAGATCCGGACATTCAGGAGTTCATCTCGGTCGGAGGGACCGTCTCGTTGCGTGCGGTTTCTCCGAGTGGATAAGAGGGAGTACGGCATGGAGAAAAGCAGGCTGGAATTGACCGTCGGAGTGTTCGTGTTGGTCGGGATCGTCTGTTTGGGCTATCTCTCGATCAAGCTCGGCAAGCTGGAATTGGTCGGCGGCGATCTGTACGAGGTGGACGCGCCGTTTAACTCGGCGTCCGGTCTCAAACCCGGTGCGGCCGTGGAAATCGCCGGTGTCGAGGTGGGACGGGTCAAATCGATTGCACTGAAGGATGATCAGGCGGTTGTCCGGTTGGCGGTGCACAACAATGTCAAGCTCTACACCGATACCTTCGCGTCGATTAAGACCAGGGGCATTATCGGGGAGAAGTTCGTGTCGTTGTCGCCAGGCGGGGGAGGCGAGCCGTTGCAAGCGGGCGGTATAATCCGCGATACTGAGTCCGGGTTGGATTTGGAGGAATTGGTCAGCCAATATGTGCATGGAAAGGTGAAGTAGGCAAGTCAAGTCTTAAGAGTCTGCAAACGATCTTTTGTCGGGAGGAAAGAGCATGGCGATATTTCTTCAAGGAGAAGTAAACCAGCCGGCTCGCGTGTTTCTGAAACGACGCATGGCGGCGTGGGTTCTCGGTCTCGTCGTTGTTGCGTCGCTGTCGCCGGTTGTCGGATACGCGGGAGCTCCGACGGAAGCAATGAGAACGACGATCGACGAAGTGCTGCGCATCCTCCGCCAGGATGAGCTCAAACAGCCGGGGAAGGCTGAGGAGCGACGACAGATGCTGGAGCGAGTCGTGGAGGCCCGTTTCGATTATCAAGAGATGTCGAAACGCGCGCTTGGCGCTCCTTGGAATACCTTGTCCGACGAGGAGAAACGGGAGTTCGTGACGCTGTTTCGCACGTTGCTGACGAATTCGTATGCCGACAAGATCGAGACCTATTCCGGCGAAGGTGTTCAATACTTAAACGAGCGGACTGAAAAGGAATACGCGGAAGTCAGGACGAAGGTGCTGTCGGATAAAACGGAAATCCCTCTTGATTATCGGTTGATTCAAAAAGCGAATGATTGGCGCGTGTACGATGTCGTGATCGACGGGGTCAGCCTGGTGAATAATTACCGGGGGCAATTTGCCAAGATCATCAAGGCGTCTTCCTATGCCGATCTTGTCGAACAACTCCGCAAAAAGTCCGAGAAGATCAAATCTCCATAGCAGTCGTATCGTCGCTTCGAAGGTACGAGACCGTTCGTGCGTCGTCTTGCTCCCATACTTGTCCTTGCGCTCGTGCTTATCGGACCATGCGGATCTTTTTTGGCGGGCGTCGCTCATGCGGACGTGCAGTACTTTCCCATTCCCGCCATCAGTTCCAGCAAGAACGACGGCAACGATTACGGCATGATCGTGCCTGCCCTGATCACCGGTCCCGACGGCGAGCTCAAACATCTGATCGCGCCGATGGTGATCTACAACAGCATTGTCGGTGTCCGAGGGACTTTGAACCTGTTTCATTACCAGCCGGGCGGGAAGGAACTCAGAGGCATCGCGTCTTGGTCGGAAAAGATCGAGCGGCGATTTCTCTTGAGCTATGTCGATCCCGGCTTCAGCAATGGTCGCTACAGCATCGGGATCAGCGCCGCCCACTTTAAGAACGCGACGGTGCGGTTTTTCGGGCTGGGGCCGACGACACCGCTCCACGACGAGACCAACTATACGGCCTCGGAGACCAGAATCAACTGGAAGTTCGGTGTCTATGCGAACGAGGTAACGCAGATCGCCGTCAGCCAGCGGTTTCGCCACATGGACGCCATTGATCCGGGAGCCACCGTGTTGCCTTTTACCGGGAATCGATTTCCGACGGTCTCCGGGGTTGGGGGAGCCACCATTTTGGGTGAACGGATTTCGTTCCACTACGATACCCGTAACAACCTTGTTACACCGACGGACGGAATGGCGGTGACGGCCTATGCGGAAATCAACCATAATTTTCATCCCGGCGCGCAGCCGCTCTATTCCCGATACGGAATCGAGGTCAAAAAAATGTTTGCGAGCGAATCCAAACGCGCCATCTTAGTCATTCGCGGCGACCTCCAGGCGACGATCGGGACGGACGTGCCGTTTTATGAGCTGAGTTCTTTGGGAGGGCAGAACAATCTGCGCGGATACGGGGTGGATCGGTATATCGACAAGCAGCTCATCGCCCTGAGCGTCGAGGAGCGCATCCATATCCTTCGTACCCGTCTGGCCGGAGTGATGGCGGATTTCGAGATCGCCCCCTTCGTCGATACGGGGCAGGTGTTCAGCTCGTTTAAGGACGTCAGTTTCAAGGACTACCGCATCACGCCCGGGATCGGTTTTCGGGGAATCATTCGACCTAACGTTGTGGGACGAATTGATTATGGATTCAGCAAAGAAGGGGGTGCTATTTTTGCCGGGCTCGATTTCCCTTATTAGCGGATAGGAGTGAGGGGAGCAGCGATGCCCCGGTAGCAGCC
>JAIWOH010000007.1 GCA_020216985.1 Nitrospira sp. | reverse complement strand
GATCTCGCTCGTTCCCGTCCGAACTCTTGGAACTGAGCAGGTCTAAAGGCTTGACACGATAGAAGTCTTGTGTGAGACTCACCCGCTAATGCACGTCACGTCGCCCGGCTACTTGACCGTCGCCTCCCGAACGTCCGGTTTCGCACGCGGTTGAGCGGATAGATGCAAAAAAGGAGAGCACGCCATGTCGATTCTCAAGAACATCAACAGCCCGGCTGATTTGAAGCGAGTGTCTCCCGATCGGTTTCCGGCGTTGGCGCAAGAGATTCGTGAGCAGATCATCGATGCGGTTTCCTCGGTGGGAGGACACCTGGCTTCCAATCTGGGCGTGGTGGAATTGACGATCGCGTTGCACTATCTGTTGGATACTCCCACGGATAAGATCGTATGGGATACCAGCAATCAGTGTTATGCCCACAAGTTGCTGACCGGGAGGAGGGAGCGGTTCCACACTCTGAGACAGTATGGCGGGCTCAGCGGCTTCTGTAAACGGGAAGAGAGCGAATACGATACTTTCAATGCCGGGCATGCGGGGACCGGAGTCTCCGCCGCATTTGGAATGGTGGAAGCGCGTGAACAGCTGGGGCAGAAACACAAAATCGTCTGTGTCGTGGGGGATGGCGCGATGACGGCCGGCATGACGTTGGAGGGGCTTCACCATGCCGGCGGTATGGGCAAAGATTTTTTGGTGATCTTAAACGACAATCAAATGTCCATTTCCAAGAACGTTGGCGCCATTTCGGCGTATTTGAGCCGAACGATCACGGGAGAATTTTACGGAAAGGTGCGTCAGGAGACGGGCCAATTGTTGGGGAAAATTCCACACATCGGTTCGGACATGCAAAAGCTGGCGCGACGGGCGGAGGAGTTGGCCAAAGGCGTGATTCTGCCGGGATTGCTCTTTGAGGAATTGGGGTTTCAATATAGCGGACCCATCGACGGCCATAACTTCGAGCACCTGCTTCCCACGATCGAGAACGTGGTGAAAATGAGAGGGCCGGTCCTGCTGCACGTGGTGACGAAAAAGGGGCTCGGCTACGAACCGGCCATGAAGAACCCCGTCTGGTTCCATGCCTGTCCTCCGTTCATACGGGAAACTGGTGCGCCTGCCAAGAAAGCGGTGCGACCGTCCTATACGGCGATTGCGATCGAGACGTTGATCAAACAGGCTCGCCAAGATAAGCGAATCGTCGCCATTACTGCGGCCATGTGTGAAGGGACGGGGTTGACGGCATTCGAAAAAGAATTTCCCGATCGTCTCTACGACGTGGGGATTGCGGAGCAGCACGCGGTGACGTTTGCGGCGGGATTGGCGGCGCAGGGGGTCAAACCGGTCGTGGCCATGTATGCCACGTTCCTCCAGCGCGCCTACGATCAAGTCGTGCACGACGTCGCGACGCAAGATCTTCCCGTGGCGTTTCTCATCGATCGGGGCGGACTTGTCGCGGAAGACGGAACGACGCACCACGGGGCGTTCGACTACGCGTACTTGCGTCATGTTCCCAATATGGTCGTCATGGCTCCCAAGGACGAAAACGAATTGCAGCACATGGTCAAAACCGCCTTGCAGCACGATGGCCCGATTTCCGTTCGTTATCCGCGCGGAGTCAGCCTCGGCGTGAAGATGGACGAGTCTCCGACGACGTTGCCGATTGGAAAGGGCGAGTTGTTGAAGGAAGGGACCGATGTCGCCATTATTGCCGTGGGCGTCACGGTGTGGCAGGCCTACCAAGCGGCCGAGCGTCTGAGCCGGGAAGGGATTTCGACGGCCGTCGTGAACGCCAGATTCGTGAAACCGTTGGATCGCGAGCTTATCACGGACGTGGCCAGACGAGTTCGCCACGTCGTGACGGTGGAAGAAGGCTGCAAAATGGGAGGGTTCGGATCCGGCGTGCTTGAACTGCTCTCCGAGGCCCGCGTGACCGGCGTGGCGACGAAGATTCTCGGCTTGCCGGATTGGTACATAGAGCAGGGACCTCAGGATCTGCTCCGTGAGCGATACGGATTGACGGCGGAAGGAATCTACCAAAGCGTAAAAGAACTGATCGGCGGTGCGTCGGAGGAAAGTAACCGGTTCAGCGGCGTGGCGAGGGAGTATCTCCCCCACGGTGATGAGCAGGGAAGTTGATGCGCTGCGCAAGGTGAGGAATCGAGAACCGAACTGAGCGATCGCAGGAACATCTATGCACATCACCAGGCGACGAACTAGACAGATTCAGGTCGGCACGGTCAAGATCGGCGGCGATGCGCCGGTCTCCGTGCAGTCGATGTGCTCTACGGATACGCGGGATGTCGAGGCAACCGTCGAACAGATCCGTCAGTTGGAGGCCGTGGGGTGCGAGCTGATTCGGGTCGCCGTCCCCGATGAAGAAGCCGCGGCTGCTCTTCCTCGAATCAAAGCGGCCATGACGGTGCCGCTCATTGCGGACATTCACTTTGATTACCGGCTGGCCGTGAGCGCGGCGCGCGTCGTCGACTGTGTTCGGATCAATCCTGGCAATATCGGAGCCTGGTGGAAAGTCGAGGAAGTGATCAAGGCGGTCAATGATCGGGGCATTCCGATTCGTGTCGGTGTCAACGGCGGATCGTTGGAAAGGCCGCTGTTGGAGAAGTACGGTTGGCCTTCGCCCGAAGCACTCTCTGAGTCGGCGCTCAATGCGGTCCATGCGTTGGAGGACGTCGGGTTCACCAACCTGAAAGTCTCGCTGAAGGCGTCGGATGTGCACCATGCGATCGATGCCTACTGGCTGTTCGCTCATCAATCGGACTATCCCCTCCATATCGGGATTACCGAAGCGGGAACGGCGATGACCGGCGCCGTCAAATCGGCGATCGGTCTTGGCTACCTGTTGGCGCATGGAATCGGAGATACGTTGCGCGTCTCGCTCGCGGCCGATCCGGTGGAAGAGGTCAAGGTCGGATTTGAAATTTTGAAGTCTCTCGAGCTGCGGCATCGCGGCATTAACGTGATCGCCTGCCCGACGTGCGGTCGAGTGGAGATCGACGTCGTGCGAATGGCGAATGAGCTGGAAAAGAGGCTCGGCCATATCAAAACACCGCTCAATGTGTCGGTGCTGGGCTGTGTCGTCAACGGTATCGGCGAAGGCAAGGAGGCCGACATCGGAATCGCCGGCGGAGAAGGCAAGGGCATTTTGTTCAAGAGAGGCAAGCTCGTGCGAAAGGTGCCGATGGAAGAATTGATGGACACATTGATTGAGGAAGTCGAACAGCTTGCCAAGGAGAAAGAAGCCGAGGGTGACGAAAAGGCCGTCCCTCGCACGGATTCCCCTGTGTGGCAACCGGTTGCATCTCAGACGGATCGTCCCTCAACGCTGGGAAGAGAAATTCCCGTCCTGCCTCATCGGTGAGCGTGTCGTCGAAAAGAACGTTGCCTCCCGAGGTGCCGGCCTTCAGCTCTCCCTTCGCACATGACCGATAACGTTTCGTAAAAGATGCAACCCTACCTTCTTACTGCAGCGATCGTCCTGCCATGAGTCTTTGGGTCCGAGCGTTCATGGCATCCCCTCTTGTGAGAAGACTGGTCGCGCTTGTCCTCGCCATTGCTGCAGGGGTGCACGGGTACATTATCTCCTTCGGACGATCCTTTCACTTTCGCGATATCGACATCCATCGCGAGATCGGCAGGCGCTTTCTCTCGGGAGAGTATCTCTATGCCAATGACTACTGTTACATGTATTTGCCGACCACCGGCATCTATTTCGCCCCTCTGCTGTTTTTTGAACGAAATTTGAGCTTGGTTCTGCGCTACGCGGTTGCTGTCGGCTGTTTGGTCATGACGATCATGTTGTTCCAACGGATGTTAGCGGGAGAGACGATCCGGAAGCACTCAAACCGCTTGTGGCTGGGAGTGGGGGCCGGTGTGCTCACCCTGCAGTTCATCCTGAACGATCTGGATGACGGAGGACCGCACCTTATCTTGCTGGGCATTTTAACCGGCGGGCTTTATGCAATATGGGCGAGGAAGGAACGGTTTGGCGCGGCGTTAGTCGGGCTCGGCATCGTACTCAAGATCACTCCCGCTCTCTTCGTGCTCTTGTTCGCATGGAAACGACAGTGGCGCGTGGCGACCTACACCGTCCTGGCCGTTTTCTTTTGGATTCTGTTGTCTCTTCCGTACATGGGGACGGCAAGTTGGTGGGATCACCATGTTGAATGGACAAATAATGCGCTGTTGTCCGTGCTTGACCGTCAAGTAGAGGGACGACAAGAAAACGAGCTGCAAAAGGCCAATCTTTCCTTGCGACACACGATGCTGCGCTACCTCGTCGCCTATCCGAAGGCTCATCGGCTTCGCCAAGTTGATCCCGAGTACAGGCCGGTCTTGGATCTTCCTTCTCCAGTTGCCAACGCGATCGTCGGTGCTGTTACGCTCGGCCTGCTCGCTTTTTTCGCGTGGACCAGCAAGCGGTCGTTCGATGGACCCGGTGATCCCACATGGGCGAAGGATTGCGCCGGCACCTTGATGTTGGCCCTGTTCTTGTCTCCCATTACGTGGGACCAGCACTTGGTGTGGATGATTCCAGCGGCTTGCATCGTGGTGGCGGCCGCGGTGCGAGTAAACGGCCGATTGAGTCGAGTCGGCTATGTCATGCTGGGACTCTATGTTGTGCTGACGGTCGTCCTGAATTATGAAGTTGTAGGCTCCGCGAAATGGGAAATGCTGAAAAGTTATCATCATCTCGGAATTGCCATGTTCATTTTGTTCGGACTGCTGTTGAGAAGCCATCCCTTCCCGAAGACCCGTCAACCTTCTCTCGAAGATCGATTCTCGCAGCCCTCGAGCGTGGTCGGACAGAACTGACTCACGATGGGTGCGCTGCGACACGTGAGTTGTGTTCATGAAAAAGAACCGATTATAATGCCGCCTCTTCAGGGCGCCGTACCCAAGTGGTAAGGGAGCAGTCTGCAAAACTGCGATGCGGCGGTTCGAACCCGCCCGGCGCCTCCACCATAATTATCCGTTCTCCCTCCTCCGCTGTGCCGTTTTGCGCTGAGCCTTTTTGCTTTTTGATGGATCACTGAACCACGCCTTGGGAAGAGATCTTGCGGCGTGGAGCCCCCATCATTGACTCGGCAGAGTCTTGTCAATCGTCTCGTGTGGTCCCTTCATGCAATATAGGTTGGAGCAAGATGGAACAGTTGGCTGCTCTCTGTCTGGAATCAGTCCGGGAAGGTGATATTCAGAAAGGTGAGATGGAGGTCGGCCCGTGCATAGCATGTCGATCACTTCTGTGGAGGAAGTGACCGCCGAAACTCTTTCAGAAGGCTTGCGTCGTCACCCATATTCAAAAAGGTATCAGTTGTGAAGTCGGCGCGCTGTTTCTCTGTGTTGGGAAAAGCCTTCACCGATCGCATTCTGTCCACCTAAATAGACACATGTGGTGAATTAGCTCGGATACAGACCAGGATCCATATTGATACAGTCTGCTTATGAGCATACAAGTACGCATTACGTAATAATACCTGTATCTGAAAGGGTCTCGTATCCCGCCTGATCATTCGCTTGCCCATCGTGATAACCGCCTGATGATCAGAAACGAACTTGTTCTCTATCACTTGGGAGAGGCCTGCAACAACTGTAGTTGGTGGAGAGCTCTGTTCCAAGAGGCTAGCGGGAGAGAATTGTCAACCTGACCACTCTGCAGCAGGTAAGGTGTGGCATGGTCTATGCGTGGCTCTACGTAACTCTTTTGAGCAGAGCCATTACCCAGCCAGGATCCCATGGAAAGGAGGCGGTAGAGAGGGATGAGCGTAATGATAAGTTGCTTGGCGGTGATGGGTTGCAATGGTTTTGCCTGGGTCCATCAGGCTCATTGTGAGTTGAAGAACAGCTTGTGAACAAAAGGGTGAAGGAGGTGCCGAATTCTGCCTGGGGGCACCCGGTTCAGGTTGTGAAGCCGCATGTCACGAACAGATGTTCGTGATGGCGCAAGGATGCATTGATACCTAAGAATGGAGGTGCAGCGATGACCCGTAAAGATGAAGCAAGTCCACTGACAACGTTCGGGGATATTCCATGTTGCCCCAATTTGGATACGGAGCCGGTGTGCGACGTGATCGATTTGCGTCGTCGATTGGTCTTCCCAACCAAGGTGCGGACAGAGAACGGGCAAGTGGTGAGGGTTGAAGTGATTTTTCATATCCGCTTTAAACGCTGCGCGGGTCCGCTGGCGCTGGGTGATCTGGTTTATACGACCACGCTGTTGCCGGGAGAAAAAGTCAGGCTGGCGACTACGGACCGACGCAGTC
Source organism: Nitrospira sp. (assembly GCA_020216985.1). GTDB lineage: Bacteria > Nitrospirota > Nitrospiria > Nitrospirales > Nitrospiraceae > Nitrospira_D. Next base: position 3,730 of record JAIWOH010000007.1, on the reverse strand, counting down.
GGTTCAGTTTCGATAGCGAGACGAACCTGAGCTATCGAAGCGAGCAGATGTCGGAAGAGCAATATCGCATGTCGGCGCTTCGCACATTTATGACGGATGAGAACGTTGTGGATCGCGGTCGCGACCGAGCCTCATCAAGCGGTTCATGGGATTTTCACGGCGACGCCAGCGGCGGCCTCGGCTTCTTTTCGGTCAGCGCCGATACGAATGCACGGGGGAGCCACAACGCCCAGTCTGCTCGTGACTATCTGCGCGAACACCGCGCTCACGCCGAGATGGCCGATCACCAATCGGTGGAAGCAACGCGGAAAGCACATTCGCTTTCTATTGGCGAGGTTTCTTCTCGAACGCATAGAGAGGGGGAATCGCAAGAGCACTTCGAGTCATCCTCGCGCGAGTTCAGCAACCCGAATCATTGTCATGCCATTACATTTCTCTTCTACCGTATCAATAAGACCGAGACGATCAAGCTCGAACTGGTGTCGATTGAGCGCCGCGTGATCGATCCGGTGGCGCTCATGCCGGTACCGGCAAATCCTCTGCGCACGATTGGGCAGGTCTCAACGATTCATCAGGAGGTCCCGGCCACGAGCAAGACTCGGTTGGAGGTAGAGTCACGGGCGTTACAGAGCGAAGCCCAGTATGCGCAAGCGGCAGGGGGAGGCGGCGTGACGCTCGGCCGTTTGGCACTGACAACGGCTTCCTCTGCCACCCCGGTTGCTGAATTGGGCAGGCAGGACCCTTTCTCCAAAGAGCTGAGAAATGCCGCATTGGCTGAAGTCGATAAGCAACTCGCGGAAGAGGGATTGATCGAAAAAATCGGTGGGCCGGTGTCCAAGCGCGCACAAGAAGAGTTTGGGTATGAACGCAAGACCGCCCTGCCGACGGCGGGCGTGATCGTCAAAGGCTGTCTGGATGTCTGCAACGTGTGCGAGCCCGAACTGCAAAGAAAAATGCAGCTCGAGCTGGAACGAATGGAATTGGAAAACCAGCTTTTGAAACGCAAGATCGAGCTGCTCGACAAGGCGCAGGAGTATCGTTGTTGCCCTGAAGGAGCGAAGGAGGAGAATGGTTGATAGCGGCGTCTGTTAAGAAAGAAGACCTCTAAAACAATGGGGCAATTTTTTATCGAGAAAGATTTTTTATTCTCTTTCACAGGAGGATGACAGTCATGGCAATACCAATGCAAGGAGCATGGACAGTTAGGGTAAAATCAAAGAGCGCCGCTTTCCCCCAGCGATTCATTATAGCCGGGGCAGATTCTGGCAATGGTACCTATGCTGGCGATGTTGGAACGCCACCCGTTTTCGTCACGGGGGCCAACTGGCGTATTCAGATTCAAAACAATCCCGGCAGCGGTTTCATTGATTCGGCGGAGCAGATCAAATTTCCAGCAGTTGTCGGCTCCGAGTACCAATTCGACATCGAAAGTAATGATGCGGGACCGGATCAGGATTTCAATGACCTGATTCTGACCTGCTCGACTCCCGTTACGGCGACGGATTTTATTGTCTATGGACATGCGAGCTCATACAGCGGGCGATGCTTCTTCCCCTGCGGGCGCGGCTGGCTGGTTATCGATTCCCATGCGAGCCTGGCGTCTGCGCTCAAGTATCCGGCTATTCGGAAGGTGATCGAAACTGTCTATCCGGAGCGAGTACGAATCAAACCGACCCCTCAACCGGACCCTCCGCCGTTCGTTCCGATGATGATCCCGCTGGGCGACGATCAGTTGATCCCATCGAAACGTGCACAGATCCTCAGTTTGCCTAAAGAAGGAGGGAGGTTGAAACAAGCAGCAAAAGCAGCAGAGGGAGTAGAGCATGCATTTTCTCTGCGGACAGCGGCTATCACGACGGTTGTTGAAAAATCTAGTTTCGTCATAGATCGAATCGGCATCGGTTCCATCGTCGACAAGCTGATCCCGTTGTGCAACACGGAAACATTGGCTGGTTTTCCCGTCAGTTTTCAAGAGTACGACCGCACTAGCACCGAACTTGCCGGAGGGCCGTACACTGGTACAGGCACAAGAGAGGATCTGGGGCAAACCGTGACGGATCGGAATGGTAACTATATTTTCCGATTCTCAATGCCCATCGCCGAATTCATTGAGGAGAGCAATCTCGATGTTGCTGTAGGGGAGAATGAGGTTGTGCAATCGATGCCCGACCTCATCGTCAAGTTGTTGGATGCGATGGCTCCCAGCGGTGTAGCATTCGAGAGCACACCCTACTGGAACGTACCCGTATTCAAACGTATTGATCTGTGCTTTCCCAAGCCGGCACGAACGGGGTGCCAGGGAGGCCGTAATATCCAGGCTCTGGGTGCCATTCGTCTGGGCATCTCAGATACGGTTTTCGATGGCGACGGACGAATCACCTGCACAGACACCTCGCTTCCGGATGTCCCGCAAGCCCGCTGCGCCGCGTGGTTTGGAAAAGTGCGTCTTTTCGGCTGCTTCATCGGCAGCGGCACCCCAGTAACACAATATACGATTCGTCATCGGCGTAAAAACATGAGCACGGGTGTCTGGGGATCCTGGGAATTCTATCAAGAGGGAATGTTTCTCCAGAAGATCGGTTTTGTAGTCCCCCAACAAATCGGGCCATTTGATCGCATGCTCGAGGTGGTGAACGGACAGCCGAAGATATCAGCCAAGGCCTATGACAATATTGAGCAAAATTTGGCCTGGGCCGCATCGGACTGGTTCTTGAAAGCCGTTATCAGCACAGGAGGCGGAACTCCACCCTACGCTCCTTCCCCGGGAACGGTCCAATTTCAGATACAGGGGTACGACGCCGCCGGGAATTTTGTCGTCGGTGCTACTGACACAGTCACGATGTACATCGACAATACGGTGCCAGACCTCGATCTGCCGTCGGTGCAGATGGGGGCGCAGACGGGAGGCGACTGCGCGCTGTTCAGCCTTTCCGGAGAGCCGAACCCTGCAAAGCTCACCGTGCGCTTCAAGGCCGTCCAGAATCAGGGATTCCTAGGGCGATACGATCTTACTGTGCGCAAGGGGAACAGCGGGGACTTCCCCGTCATGGCAACAACAGGACCGAGTGGTGAATCGAGTGGTGCGCTCTCGCGTGTTTATGGGCCTGGAAGCGCCACCACCTGCGGGCAACTGTTCGGCACGCGTCCCCCCGACGAGCCGTTAGCCGATGCCGCCGACTACGTGACGGCGTACATCGTTCCTTCCCCCAGTGGTAACTGGCTTGATCCAGGGCAACCGTTTTGTACCTTCTCGGTGAATGTCAGTGCGACCATGCGCCGGACCAATGGGTATAACTCAGCCGAAGATGGGTTCGGTCCGGTGCAATATCTTTTGGGCATTCAACAGTGAGATGCGTTTCTATTGGCTGATTATCGGAGTGCTTGCTGTCTGGCGGTTAACCCATCTACTCTCCGCTGAAGACGGGCCGTGGCAGTTACTGGCTCGGCTTCGGCGGTGGGCAGGTGAGGGATTTCTTGCAGAGCTGCTGGATTGTTTCTATTGCCTAAGTCTCTGGGTTGCAATGCCAATAGCTTGGTTGATCGGCGAAGAATGGAAAGAACAAGTGTTGCTGTGGCTCTCCTTTTCAGGAGGAGCCATTCTTTTAGAGCGAATGACCGGCCGGGGCCATATTGCTCCGGCCTTCTATCATGAAGAGCCTATACATGAAGAGCAGAGAGGTGAGAATCATGGGATGTTGCGGAAAGAATAGACCGAATCTGCAGAGAGAGG
>JAIWOH010000006.1 GCA_020216985.1 Nitrospira sp. | reverse complement strand
ATGGTGTTATCAGACAACCAACCGTATCTGTTCGTCGAACGCCGGACTTTCACTATTTTGAATATGTTGGAAGAACGAGCCTTACCGCCTTGGGCCCTATCACAGGCAGGCACTACCGGTTTGAGTGTTCCGGTGCCAGAGTTGCTATCGATGCGCGTGATGCCCCATCGATGATTGGAGTGCCAAACCTGCGGAAAGTTCACCTGCCGGAGGAAACCAAGGAACAATGGGGTTGAGCCTAGATGAGGGAGGAGGGCAAGAGCAAAGGGCAAGATGGAATCCATTTCAAAATTCCTCCTCATCTGCTGCCAGTCTGAGCTTTATGCTGACTTGCATGGTAGTGGCCACGTGTACTTTGCTGAAAAATTGACGGCTCTTTTCAGCGGGTGTTAGAATCCATCCGTTTACGAACAAGCCAATTCGTGCGGCGGTTCGCCGCTGTTATAACGACAGAACGAGTGGAAGGAGAACGGAATGGCCGTCCCCGTATCTCAAATGTTGACCGTCGCGAGCTACGTGCTTTCAAAAAAGTTGAAGGGTGTCAAACGCTACCCATTGGTGTTAATGCTGGAACCCCTCTTCCGGTGTAACCTTGCCTGCGCCGGTTGCGGGAAAATTCAGTATCCCGACCATATTCTTGATAAACGGCTGACCCCTGAACAGTGCTGGGCTGCGGCCGAGGAGTGCGGCGCGCCGATCGTGGCGATTCCGGGCGGCGAGCCGCTCATTCATCCGGAAATCGGGCGGATTGTCGAGGGGTTGGTGGCGCAAAAACGGTATCTCTATGTCTGCACGAACGCGATTTTGCTCGAACGGAAACTCAAGGAGTTCAAGCCGTCGCAGTATCTGACGTTCAGTGTGCACATGGACGGGCTCAAGAACGAGCATGATATGGCCGTCTGTCGGGATGGGGTGTATGAGATCGCCGTCAGGGCGATCAAGGAAGCGTTGAAGCTGGGCCATCGGGTGACCACCAATACCACGCTCTTCGATGATGCCAATCCCGATCGAGTGCGCCAGTTTTTTGATGAAATGATGATGCTCGGCGTTGAGGGGATGATGATTTCGCCCGGCTACAGTTATCAAAAAGCTCCCGACCAGCAACACTTCCTCAAGAAAGCCAAAACCAAAGAGTTATTCTCGAAAATTCTCAGCCGGCCCAAGAGCTCGTGGAAGTTCAATCAGTCGCCGCTGTTTTTGGATTTCCTGATGGGGAAACGAGACTATCACTGCACGCCATGGGGCAATCCCACCTACAACATTTTTGGGTGGCAGAAACCCTGTTATCTGTTGCAGGACGGCTATGCAAAAACCTTCCAGGAATTGTTGGATACGACGGAATGGCAGAACTATGGCACGAGCAAGAACGAGAAGTGCGCCGAATGTATGGTCCATTGTGGATACGAGGCATCGGCGGTGAATGATACGTTCGGCTCACTGTCAGGGTTTGTGCGCACCGCCAAGCTTACGTTATTGCCGACGCTGCGATAGAGTGTGCCCCATGAAGGCGAGCGTGGGCTAAAGTTTGCAAAGGAAGGCCGGTGAACTCATTTGATCTGCTTGTTTCAGATGGTGACTTTCCTCTTATGACCGACACGAAGAATCATGGGTCAAATGGCTCCACTTCTCTCCAAGGTCGCTTGTTTAGGCCGATAACGACGCGGGAATTGGGGGAGGTCGTGGAGCTTGCACTGGACTATCGTGGCGACGTGACGCTGACGTTGACTTCCGGCGAGGTTGTTGAAGGATATTTGTTCAACCGGGAAGTTGGCGGAGTCGATCCATGGATCGAGATCTTCCCCGTCGATGATCCATCGCCTCGGCGAATTCCCTACAGTGCGATCGCGACCATTGCGTTTACCGGTGAAGATACGGCGGACGGCAAATCCTGGGAAGCGTGGGTATCGAAAAAAGAATCTGAGCGACGAGCCGAGGCGAAGCGAGTCGAGGATGATGCACGGAACCGCGGACTGCTGTAACTCCTCCATCACCGTTTTCATTCTTTCCGAACCGATGGTTTTCAAGTGTTGAGCACGAGCATGGTGGCTTGTGTGTGCCGAGCAGACGAAGGCATTGTATTTCAAGAGAGCGGGTCAACGTATGAATCAAGCAAGGTGTGTCATCTCATTGACAAAGAGAGGGGGCTGTGCTAAAAAACCCCGCCCTAAATTTGCTGAAACGGTGTCTGCCTCGATTCCAAGGGTGGCGTTGGGTTATCGGAAGTCGAGTGGCAGGCAAGTTTCAGAATGTAGCTTGGCTCAGACGGTGGAAAGACATTCCACGGGGGCTTGCTATGGCCACGTGTTGGGCAGTCGCTGGCACGTTGGCTCCTTCTTGGGTTTCTGCCACTCATGAGGCAGACCATCGTTTTACCGTTGATGGGTATGTCTGTGGGGTGGATGGAAAGGCAGTCGCGGGCATAGACGTTTTGATTAAAGACACCAAGATTGCTTACGGGCAAGTTGTTAAAACAGATAGCGACGGATATTACAAAGCGATATTTCACCTCCATAACGATAACCTCGGCGACCCTATTCTGATTGAAGCAAGGGGGGAGCAGCAAAATCGCAAAGTCCAGTTCGACCCGAAAGATCTGGAGTCCGAGCGAAAGATTCGGGTCAATTTTGGAGCCGGCTGTGAGGCAAGCGGTTCTCTTCAGTGGTTTTGGATGGGAATGGGGATGATGGTCGTGGGGGTCGGAGCGTTCATGGGGATGAAAATGGTCCGTTCCGGGCGTAAGTTGGAACGGACGAAAGAAAAATCGCAGGGCAAACGAAGGTCCTAATCATTCCTCTGATAGCCCGTGGGGGCCGTACCGATCTCACGCGTCGGTCGAGGTGAGCTCGAGGTTTCGTGGGCGGAACACTGTGTGCGGTTGCAATGGTGAACGCTTTTACAGGATGTTGTCATCCGTGTAGAAGCGTTTTTTATTTTTATCCGTCTTCATAAACTCTCGTGAGTCCTGGATGTGGGGCGGGAGTGAGAGGTTGTCCGGAGAGGAATCATGCGCGTCGCGGTGCAAGCCGTATTGATCATCAGCATGGGAATGCTGATCTCCTGTAGTGCTGAAGACGGTGGACCGGGAGATGGGCCGATTGTCCCGCCGCCCCCGCCTCCTCCGGAATATGCTGAGAAACATATGCCTGTAGGGTGGTGGAATGACCCCGTCAAAATGGAAGAAGGGAGAAAGATTTATCTGGGCGAGGCGAACCCTGACGTCAATTGTGCCAGTTGCCACGGAAAAGACGGGAAGCCGGTCAAGGCTGGTGCGCGAGACTTTCGCAATGTCGAACGGATGAAACTTGCCTCGGATTCGGTGTGGTTCTGGCGCATTGCCGAGGGGGTTCCCAACACGAAAATGAAGGGATGGAAGAGCAAGCTTTCAGAAGAAGATATGTGGAAGCTGGTGCTCTACGAGCGGAGTTTTGCGTTATCTGGGAAGGCATGGAGCGACGAGAAAAAGCAGTGGGTTGATGTCGGAAGCCTTCCAGCGGCCTCAGCCGGTGAGGAATAGGCGCGAAGATCTGGATAGAAGATTCTTTTGTGTGACCTTTTGTGTGAATGGGACGTCACGCTATGAACATACGGCTTCGTAATCTCACCGCGATCGTCGTGTTTCTCGGGCTTGTTTCAGCGGGGCTTTCCGATGTCCATGCGCAAATGCCGGGAGGCTCCGTTGAGTTTCCGTACACGGGGAACCGAACCGCCGTGTGGATTGTCGCACAGCTCCATACGCTTCTCGGCGCGTTCATTCTCGGGGCTCCGATGTTCATCGTCATGGCCGAATGGCTGGGGTATCGCAAGCAGGATCCTCGGTATGATCGCATGGCCCAAGAGATCACAAAGATCACGGTCATTCTTTTCAGTATGACCGCTCTGACCGGCGGACTCTTTATTTTTGTGCTCCTGGCCGCCTACCCTCAGTTCACGACCTGGTTCATCAATCAGTTTTATCTTGTGTTCGCCGTGATCTACCCGCTGTTGTTCATCGTCGGAACGATCGTGCTCTACGCATACTTTTACAGTTGGGATGTTTGGAAAGGAGAGAAAAAGGGACGTCATATCGCTTTGGGTGTGCTTCTTAATTTGATCTGTCTGGCGACGATGTTCGTGATCAACGGTCCGACATCGTTTATGAATACCCCTGTCAGAGGTGAGGGAGTGTCGCCGATGGAGGCCCTGGCCGCGGCGACCTTATGGGACAAAATCGCGAACACGAGCTGGATGCCGCTCAATCTCCATCGGATCGACGGGAACGTGGCGTTCGGGGGATTCGTGGCTGGCTTGATCGCCGCCTACATGTACATGGGAGCTCAGAACAGGGAGGATCGTGCCTATTACGACTGGATGGGTTTTGTTGGAAACTTGATCGCTGTGGGCGCCATGCTTCTTCAGCCCTTTACCGGATTATTGTTGGCCTACGAGATGTGCGATTATGACTTTTCGTTTTGCCCCTACATGATGGCCGATCAGCTCTCGATGTTTTTCGAGATGCAAGGTGCCGTCGTGGGCGTGATGTTCCTGGGCTGTAATTATTACGTCTGGCTCAGCCTGCGGCGTATTGAAGGGGTGGAACAGGTCAGGATGACGGCGTTGGCTCCGCTCATGATGGTCTTGTCTCCCGTGGTCATGGTCGTCGTCTTTACGGAATATTGGATCCCCGATCCGATGTCGCTCGCGTTCCTGATCCCGTTCGTGCTGAGTCCGTTCATCTTAGGTCGATTCGTGCCGATGACGGTGTCCGTGCAAACGGTCATGAAGATCGGGTTTTTAATGGTTGTGGTGAGCGACGCGCTGTGGGTGATTCCCAACGGGTTTGCGGCGACCGGAGCCAAGATGGCGGAAGACGTTCAATTGCCGGAGGCATGGGAAGTGCTCGGTAAGATGCCGACCAAGCTCGGCGCCATCTTCTCGTTGGTGTTCGTCACGGTTGTCAATTACGTGGTCTATGGCCGGGCCATTCGTCGGGGAACCATCGCGTGGGGCAAGATCGACGGCATCTCTCAATTTGTCCTTATTTTTTTGGCGTTCACGTCGATTTGGGCGATGGGATTGATGGGGGCTGTCCGGTCGTTGTTGCGCAAGTTTTTCCATGCCTACAACTTGGTGCCGGATTTTACGGCTGAGTCGTTCACCCCGACGCTGTCCTATTCCGCCTGGCTGATTACGGGGATCACGGTGTTCTTTTTTGTCGTCGTGAGCGTGGCGGTTTTTCTGGCCCTTCGGTCCGTCGAGGCGAAAGAGCGCGAGCCGCAGGGCATCCCCGTTCCCGCCGGAAGCAAGTGACAATCGGCACCATCGGGCCGTTGCATCGGCGGGCGTACGGAGTCGAGTGGGCGTAACCAGGGGAGTCCTTATGGGGAAGGCAATGGTCAAAATCGTTGTCGGCCTGGCGGTTGCCGCCGGTCTCTGGTTCGGGTCGATGGCGATGGAGTTCCCGCCGGTGTTTCAAGGGTTGTTCGTCGGGTTCGCGATCGTCGGCACGTTGATGTTTCTGCTGTTGGACGTGCCGCAGACGAACGGGCCGAGCGGATGGCCGGCGGCCATGTCCGTCGTGGCGTTCTACTTGATTCTCTGCTTCGGGTATGGGGCCACGGCGTCACTCTGGCCTCAGTTTGACCCTGAGGACGAGAGAGAAAAGATCGCCAAGATTCTCGACGGCAAGGAAAATCCGCTTGATCCCTGGAACGCGGCCGAAGTGACCAAGCGAATTCAAGAGCTTGATGAGAAGGCCAAAATGCTGGCCGAACGAATTCAGGCATTGGGAGGCGATCAAGCTCCCGTCGTGGCCCCGAAGGCCGTCGCCTCCGCTGCCGCAACGACCGTGAGTGCGAGCGCGGATTCCGGCGACCTCATGAAAATAGGGGAAGAGCAGTGGCAGCTTCAGGAATGTTACAACTGCCATAAATTGAGAGGCGAGGGCGGGAAAAAGCGCGGTCCGGAGTTGGATAACATCGGGTCCTATCTGACGGTCGAGGAGATCAAGCAAAAGATTATCGACCCCAAGAGTTTCATGGCGGAGGGATTCGAAAAAGAGTGGGAAAAGGGTCGGATGCCGGACAAATTCAAGGACGTGATGAGTGACGGAGAAATAACCGCGCTCGCCTCGTGGCTCTATACGTTTAAGAACACGGCGGTCGCCACGCCGAAACCGATCAAGAAGAAGTGATGGTGCAGCCGAAGCTGAAATCAAAGGTTCGTTGCACGGACCGAGACATTGGTGAAGTGACGAGGGTCATTCTGGACCCGATTTCCCACGACATCAGCCATCTTGTGGTGTCGCTGGACGGCGATGGCGCGCGGCAAGTGTCTATGGAACACGTGCGAGCCGTCTCGGAAAGTACCGTGGAATTAAAGATTCCTTCTTCCGAGATTGCGGCTCTCCCGCCGTTCAATCGAGGGGATTACGTCACCACGCACGAGGTTGAGATCTCGCATCTGGAAGACAATCTCGACGTCGTTCCCGGCGAAGTGCTCGTTCCGCTGCCCGATCTTGAAAAAGACATCAAGCGTAGAACCTTCTTCATGAACTTCACGCATGCCATCGGTTTTCTGATCGGTTTGCCGATGGTCTATCCGGTGCTGCGTTATCTGATGAAGCCGATGTACGCACCGTTCGACAACGGATGGCTGAAGGTCGGAAACGTCGGCAAGATCAAGCAGGACGACATCGGCGTGCAGTTCCAATACAAGAAAACGGTCAAAGAAGCCTATATGCCGGAAGCCGAAATCGAGAAGTCGGTGTGGATCTTAAAAGCCACTCCTTCGGTGCTCGATCAGATTTATCAAGGCAAGGATCAAGAGTTCCGCGATTCGTCAGGGAAACTCATTTGGACGAACAAAAAAGACGTTCCCTACGTCGCGTTTTCAGGCAAATGCCCTCATCTGGGTTGCGCGTATAAATGGCGACAACACAAGACTCTGGGAGAGGTGTTTCTTTGCCCCTGTCACCTGAGCATTTACGATGCGGCGGGGAAGGTGCTTGACGGTCCGGCACCCAGGCCGCTTGATGCCTTGCCGATCAAGGTGGCCGCCAATGGCGACGTGGAGATCATCGACATGGAATTCAAGGCCGGAGTCAAGTCTCAAATTCGGATCATGTAAATGCGGCAGCCGTCCGTTTCCAACGTTCCTTCAACAGCCGTCGAAAAAATCGTCGCGTTTCTCGACCAGCGCGTCGGCCTGAAGGAAATTCAAGCCAAGATGCTCAACGAGCCGATCCCCGGCGGCTCCCGGTGGGCCTATGTGTTCGGCTCCATCCTGCTGTTTCTTTTCATCATGCAGGCGATCACCGGCGTGTTGCTGATGTTTTATTACGTCCCGACGGCGGACCATGCCTATGCCAGCACCCAATACATCATTCACGAGGTGGATTACGGATGGTTTCTGCTGGGCTATCACTTTTGGGGATCCAGCGCCATGGCCGTCTGCGTCGTCGCGCACATGTCGCAAGTGTTTCTCTGGGGAGCCTATAAGCCTCCCCGCGAACTCCTGTGGATTGTTGGGTTGGCGTTGTTCGGCATCGTCATCGGATTCGGGTTTACCGGGTATTTGCTCCCCTGGGACCAACGGGCCTATTGGGCCACGACGGTGGGAGTTGAAATTCTCGACAAAACGCCGATCCTCGGCGATTTCATGGCGCGGTTCCTGAAGGGAGGACCGACGCCGGGCCAACTGACGCTGAGTCGGTTTTTCGTCATCCATGTGATGATTCTGCCGGCCGCGCTCATGGCCTTGGCCGGGTTGCACCTGTACTTATTCCGAGTAGCCGCGCCGGCCGGTCCGTTCAGGGGGACGCCGGAAGAGATCAAGGCAAAGACCGACTACTTTTTCCCCCGGCAAGTGTGGAAGGACATTGTAGGCATGGCCGTCGTCTTCGCCGCGATTTGCGGATTGGCGTTCTGGGAACCGGTGGTGCTGTTGGAAGAGGCCACGCCCGATCCGGGCGAGTATCACCCCGAGCCGGAATGGTATTTTCTCTTTTACTTCCAGCTGCTCAGGCTCAAGATGTTTTCCGGCGAATTCGGGCAGTTCATGGGAGCCGTGGCGTTGCCGGTGATTTTTATGGGCCTGCTCGTGGCGCTCCCCTTTTTCGATCGAGATCCGGAACGGAATATTTTCAAGCGCCCCGTGGCGTTGATCAGTTGGATCGCGATGATGGCGATCATGGCGATTTTCACGGTGTCCGCCGTGATCAACCGAGAGTTTCTGGACTAGAACTAGATTTAGGAGCGGCGCAGCGGCGCCGACGGATGACCGATGGCCGGCGAGCGAGACTCTTTATCGCCAACACAGATAGGGATCGGAGTACTCTGGCCGACCTGTTGGACGGGGCTTCCCATCAAGCTGCCGTTGGCCGTGATCGCCTTGGCGGTCGGCTTGATGCATCTGGAGGCCCGGCTGGGGTTGGCCTTTTTGATGTTGCTCGCCAGTCCGGTGACGGTCTTTGCCGTGCCGATTATTTCTCTCGCGCTGGATGGAAATTTCGGTGAAGGAATCGGGTTGCCGCTGCTCCTCTTTCTCTCCATTCCAATCGATATCTGGGCGTTCGGAGTCGTCGGGCAAACGTTTTTTCTTGAGCGGCTCAGAAAGGAGCCTCCTCCGAGACTGGGGTTCACCCTCTGGTGGAAATCTTCGGTCGTCGGTGCCTTCTTTCTGCCGATCCTTTGGGTGGTGGTCGGTACGGTTACGGAAACGGCGATGTCGACGTCGCATTCTTTGGCCCAAATGGAAAGTCTGCGGCATCTGTTCCATACCGGGCTTCCGGTAGCCGAACGAATCGGACTGGAGGTCGCGATCTGGGGAACCATCGCATTCGGAGTCTTAATGGTTCTGTTGACGATAGGAGTTTCAACCATCGGCCGCATAATCCGCGACATTGCCGCCGCCGCATCGCCGGCATCCGGCACCTATCAGGCGTTGATTACGCGATGGGATTTGATGCGCGTGCCTCGTGATCAGGGGTTGTTCGTCACGACGGTCGTAGGAGTGGGACTCATCTTCTGTATCCTGTTTTGGGTCGCCCTTCCGGTGACGACGCCGCATCCTCACGAATGCTGTCCTAAGCCGGAGGTCGTGGCTCATCGGCCGTTCAAGCCTATGGAGACTCTGGCACGCGATGAACAACAGATAGAGAACCTGATCGCCCAAGTCGAGGCGTTGGAAGAGAAGAAAGCGGGCGAGGCGGTTGTCAAAGAGAAGGAAAAGAGCGGAGCCAAGGCCGAACATCACAAAATCGGGACGAAAACCGGTGAGTGACCTACTCTCGGCAAACCGTAACGTGAGAGGTGAAGAGGTGAGCTTCATGCGCCATGGGGAGAGAATGATTCAACGAGCGATCCATGCCGGAGGTGCTCACGCGGGCTGGCTCGTGGGCCTGTTGCTCACGGCGGGCTGGCTCGCTCTGCCAGCCATCGGTCTCGCGGCCGAGGGAACCGCAGCCGGTCCGACGGAGTACAGGGATATTCCATACATCGGCAGCAGGAATATGATTTGGATTGTCGCGCAGCTCCATTTGCTTCTGGCGGGGTTTGTCTTGGGAGTTCCGATCTTTGCCTGGCTCTGCGAGGTCATCGCGTGGAAAGGGGGCGAGCAGCGGTACGACAAGCTGGCCAAGGAATTTACCAAGCTGCTCACGTCCGCCTACGCCACCACCGCCCTGTTCGGTGGGATTTTACTGTTCCTGCTCATCGTCTTCTATCCCAAACTCATGAACTATCTGACGGACATTTTCTTTCCGTCCTTCCTTGTGTACTGCCTTTTGTTCTTGTTTGAGACCGCGACGCTGTATCTCTATTGGTATGGGTGGGACGCAATGCAGCATGGCGGCAAGAAAACCTTGCACATTTTCCTCGGCTTTCTCCTGAACTTTTTTGCCATCTTCATCATGATCGTCCCGAATGCTTGGGCGACGTTCCAGTCAAGCCCGGTTGTGATCGCCGAAGGCACGGCCATCGAACGAGCCTGGGCCGCCACCTGGAACCCGACCTGGTGGCCGATC
>JAIWOH010000005.1 GCA_020216985.1 Nitrospira sp. | reverse complement strand
AACATCCATCGGCTCATCGCCAACGTCGTGCTCGGCGGCTATATTTGCGGCGCGTACGCCGGTGTTCGCTACTTGTCGGCCAAAAACACGGAAGACCGCGAACATTATGACTGGATGGGGTACGTCGGCAACTTTATCGGCGTGTTCGGTCTCTTGGCCCTGCCGTTCGCCGGATATTGGCTGATGCGCGAGATCTATCAATACAACCAGCAGATGGGCATTACGTTGATGGGGGGCTTTCTCTCCTGGCTCTTTATCATTCAGGCGATGCTGATCGGAGTCCTCTTTTTGGGCTCCAACTACTATTTCTGGCTGGGGATCACCTATCGGATTCCCGGGTCGGAGAGCAAGTATCGAAAGCCCATTCTCTGGATGTTGGTCAGCTTGTTGCTGTGTCTCGCCGTGTGGATGACGCCCCACTCGCTGGTGGCCAGCATTGAAGAAGCTCAAAAAATGGGAGGCGCGCACCATCCGCTCCTCGGCGTCCTCGGCGTCATGTCCGCCAAAATGACGGTGTCGAACCTCATGATTCTCATCACGTTCATGAGCTTCGTGATGTACTGGCGGGCGGGAAAACAAGATGCGGCTCCATGGGCGAAACTGGCCAAGGCGGTCATGGGCGCCGTGCTGGTCTTGGCCAGCCTCGCCGTCATCGTCCTCGGCGTGTGGGGATATTTCGTGCCGGCGATCGTCCGGATCAATTATTTCTCCACCTCTCAGGTGTTGATCGTCATTTTTGTGATTCTCACGATCACGCCTTTGACGGCTCTGTTGCTGAAGAGCGCCAAAACGACAACGGAGATGGTCTGGGGCAGGATGCCCCCGCGGGCCGGATACGCCTTGGTCTTGAACGCCATCATGGTTATCTTGCTGATGGCGCTGATGGGCTATGCGCGGTCCTCGTCTCGTGTCCATTGGCACGTGTACGGGGTGATGCGCGATACGTCTCCCTATGCGTACTCGCCCGCTCTCGGCAGCGCTTCACTGATCATGGCTTTCTGCACGTTTTTCTTTTGCCTCCTCGTGGCGTTTATCTTCTGGGTCGCCACGATGGGCGACAAGGCCAAAGGCGCTCAAGGAATGGTGAAAAAGGAGCTGCCCCATGGCATTCCGGCCATTGCCGGAGGGGCGCCGGATCGCGGGCAACCGTGACGCTCCGTTCCAAAACGGGGAGCGTGAGGAAGAGGATTGTCGTCGTGAGAACGAGTCGTTCATGCCATTCGACGGGGAAGGGGCGTTATGAGTGAACTTGCGCAGCTTCAGTTGATCGCGCTCGCGATCGTCGGATTCGGAATCCTGATTCTTCTCTTCATTCAATCGAATTTTTTTCGGGTCACGGGGTTCGTCTCCATCGTGCTCGGTCTATTTTCACTGATGTCTCTCGCGGTGCCACAAATGGCATCTCTTCCACCGGCGGATGAAGCCATCGACATCGCCAGCATCAAGACGCCGACCGACATCGCAGCGCTGGGGCAAACGATTTTCTTCAGTAAGGGGCAATGCGCGCTCTGCCATTCCATTGGGCCCAGCGAGTCGGCCCGTTGCCCTGATTTGAAGGGGATCGGCGCCAAATTGACCAAAGCGTTTCTGTATGAAAGTCTGACAGACCCGCAAGCCTTCATCTATCAAGACTATCGGCATGGAGGGGTGCCGAAGGAATATCCGGCGACGATGCCGAGTATCGACAAGGATCCGATCGGCCTGTCGAAGAATGAGATTTTGGCGGTGATCGCGTTTCTTCAACAAATGAGCGGAGAGCCGATTTCCGTCAGTCTGTCGGAGCTTGAAATACCGGGGCAGGGGGCGCCCGCTTCGGTCGCCATGGAAGGATCCGCTCCGGTGACCGTCGCGCAGGCGAACTAGGCGGAGGGAGGAATCAATGGGGCATTCGTTGATCAGGCCGATTATCATCATGGGAGTCATGTACGCGGTGCTCAAGTTTGTGCTGCCGAATATCCCGGGGTCGGCGGCGCTTCCATCCAGCCTCATTCTGCTGTATCTGCTGCTGACGCTGTCGGGGATCATCATTTTTGAAACCGTAAGCGCCGAATCCAAGGACGCCTTCTGGGGGCCGATGCAGAAATTTTTGACGGGAGACAACATCGGCGGATTGAAGCCATTTCGATACGGAATTCTCATTTTCTTTCCTCTTCTGGTCGGATGGCAGACGTACAACGCGACGGCTCCGAGCGGCCAGCCTCCCACCGAAAGCCGAGTGATTCATCCCGCTCCGCCGGGCGAATACACCGGGCTGGTGAATCCGGTTCCCAAGACCCCAGAAAATATCATGCAAGGTAAAGGATTTTATGCGGCGTTTTGCTCGCCTTGCCATGGCGCGAATTTCGACGGAAAAGGGCCGGCTGCCCGCGGATATAATCCTCCGCCGGCTAATTTTGCCGATCCTACGACCATTGCGATGTTGCAGGAAAGTTATCTGTTTTGGCGCATCAAAAAGGGCGGGGTCGGCCTTCCGATTGAAGGAATGCCGTGGAAGTCGGCGATGCCGCGTTGGGAGCTTGAATTGCCGGATGAATGGATTTGGAAAATCATCATGGGCGAGTACGACGGCGCGCATCAGTCGCCGCGCACGTGGGAATAGCGCGAGGGAGGAGCCGATGTCGCCCGGATCGCCGTGGGGAAACGAGGCCAGCATGAATCCCGTGAAGTTGACGGTTCAATGGAGCGTATATGTGAAATGGGTCCTGATCGCCACCCTGATCATGGGAGGGGGAACGGACGGTTTGGCGCAGGAAAGCGTAGCGGTTCGTGCGTCCCTTGTCTCGGGTGCCTTGCCCGTCGATGATCCGAACGCGGCGGCCTGGAACGGTGCCGCGCCCGCCGTTTTTCCGATGTCCCCGCAAGTCCATTGGCCGGACCGCATTCAGGAAGTAACCGTGCAGGACTTGACCGTGCGCGCCTTGCACGATGGGACACAGGTGGCGTTTCTCTTGGAATATAATGATCCCACTGAGGACCCTGATGACGCGGCGGCCATTGAATTCATGGTCGGAGACAAGAAGGCGCATTTTGCGCATGGCCAGCCGATGCTCTTGGTGGACGGCGGACCCGTCAACATCTGGTTCTGGAAGCACAAAGACAATAAAGGCGTGGATATGTGGGCCAAGGGGTTCGGTACCCTCCGGCCGCACTCGCATCAAGACGTGAAAGCCAAAGGCGAGTATGCGAATGGGAAATGGAGAGTCGTGTTTTCTCGGTCGCTGGTGACTGAACATCCGGATGAGGATATGCAGGTCACGCCTGGCCGGTTTGTCAATATCGCCTTCGCGGTTTGGGATGGGAGAAAAGACGCGACGGGACAGCTCATTGAAAAGGGATCGCAAAAAGCCGTGTCGTCATGGTGGTATTTTCGGGCGGAACCGCCCCCCGATTATTCCGGGTACCTGTATGCGGGTGTGGCCGCCGTATTGGCGTTGGGGTTTCAGTTCGTTCTGATCCGTAAACTCAAGGAAGGGCAGTCAGCATGAGAAGGGCGAGGCTGCAAGCCGCGAAAACAGTGGTCGGCCTGTGCGGAGTGGTGGCGCTGCTTGCCGGCGGGTGCGCGAGCGAGCAGGAAAAAAAAGGGCGCGAATTGTACACCCATTACTGCAGTGATTGTCACGGCGAAAGCGGCAGGCAAAACGAAGGATTCAATTGGTCGGCCATGCCGGATCCCAAGCCCAAGGATCTTTCCAATAAGAGCGAGATGAGCACCTTCAAAGACGAGGAGCTGTTTGCCACGATTTCACGCAATATGTTGGATACGAGCGAAGAGGGAGGCGATGAGATCGGGGACGACGATTTCGCCGTTCCGACGATGCCGACCTTCAAGTATACGTTGTCCGAAGAAGAAATCTGGGCGATCGTCGGCCATGTTCGCACCTTGCACGGCATGAAAATGGAGTTTGATGTGGCGGCGCGTAAACGATCTCTCGAAGAAGGATTGAAGGCCGCACAGGAAGCGTTCGATCGGGCGAAACAGGCCTATGAGGAGGCGGAAAGAAAAGCCAACGAAGAGGCGGAACGAAAAAGTCAGGAACTCAACAAAGATGTCGATGTCGATGAGTCCGCATATGCCGACGAGTTGGCTGCGATGACAGAGGCCAAGAAAGAGTTGGAGGCGGCCCAGGTCGCTTTGAACAACTTCACGACGAGGCCGGGAAAGGGGCAGAGCGTTCCCAGGCCGGACCTCACGACGCCGCCGGCGGAGACGGCGCAATTGGTTGAGCGCGGAAAACGGCTGTATGAAAACAAGTATGGGTGTAACGGCTGTCACAGCCTTGCCGGTGAGGGAGGGAAAATCGGTCCTCCCTTGGACCGTGCAGGATTCAGGCTGAATCCCACCTGGATCTATCGTTGGCTCAAGAATCCACAAGCCATGGATTCGGCGACGCGAATGCCCGCATTGGGCCTGAGCGACGCGGATGCCAAAGCCGTGACGTTCTATCTGGGAACCTTGCAAGCACCGAAGGCCGTGCCTCAAGAGGAAAAACCGGTCGAGACCCCTTGAGACCCGTCTCCCGAATGGAAAGATGCTCGTCGTGAATCTCCCAAGCGTTTAGGCGAGCACTTTGTACGTGTCGATACTCGGCGACCGCCGGTTTGTTTTTAGATTTAGGATTTAGATGGGGTAAACGTTCTCTAGTTTCTTTACAAGAGGGGGCCGGCTCGTTCTCTCCAGATGACGAGTCAGCCGATGAATCCGGCCAACAGACCGGCCAATACGGCGATTCCCACCCACGTATGGGCGCGGAACATGTTGAATGCCACGGCCGGCTCGATCGGTTTTCTCAACTGCACGGTTTGCAAAAAGAGGAAGAGTCCTACACCTAGTAATGCGGCATAGTAGGGCCAGCGAATCTCAACCAGCCATCCGGCTACGCCCAGCAGCAACATCATCAGACAATAGGCGACACCGACTCCCATGGGGAGCAATCGCCCGAAGAAGAGAGCCGACGATTTCACGCCGATTCGCCGATCGTCGTCCTGATCCTGAATCGCGTAAATCGTATCGTATGCAAGGGCCCATGCGGCCGTCGCTCCAAACAGACACCAGACCGGCGCGTCAAGTTGTCCGCGGGCTGCCGCCCATGCCATGATGGTTCCCCAGCCGAAGGCGAGGCCCAACACGGCTTGGGGGATCTGAATCCACCGTTTTGCAAAGGGATACAGAGACGCCAACGCGAACGCTCCGGGTGCCAACCACATGACGACGGGATCGAGCAGCCAGAGGAGGCTTCCCGCCATGAGCAAGAGCACGCCCAGCAGAGCAAGCGCGTGATGCCGCGACAGTTCTCCAGAGGCGAGGGGGCGGGTCTTGGTTCTGACAACCTGCCGATCAAACGACTGATCGGCCAGGTCATTGAGAATGACCCCGGCGCTTCGCATGAGAAATGATCCCGCGATAAATATCGCCACAAGAGAGGGCGGCGGCACCCCCCTCGTCGCGAGCACCAGCGACCAGAGTGTCGGCAACACTAAGAGGTAGGTTCCCGTCTGATTCGGCAGGCGGATCAGACGGAACAAGGCGGACCATGGAAGACCGGAGGCTTCGACAGTCGGAGAGGGGGTTGAAGGCATAGCTCAAAAATACGCAGAGAGAGGAGACCTTGTCAATTTTCATGCACGGCCTCCGGTGATTGTGCGAGACACCATAAATTGGGTATAACCACCTGAAAGAGAAGATTGCTTGTGACTACCGGATATTTACACGTTCGTTCTTTTGTCGCCGTCGTCATCGTCACGGCCTTCGCGTTGTTGGCGGCCGGTTGCTGGTGGTCGAGAGAGAAACCGAAAGTATCGGACGGCGGAGTGGAAACCTCTGTTAGCCGAGTGTCCGCCATTGCCCTGAAGCCATCACTCTGGCTTGCTCCGAGCATGACCGGTGCGGCGATCTCTTACACCAACGCCTGCGGGGAGCCGAGTATCGTCTCGATTTCGGACGTACTGACCGAAATTGTTCCCAGGAAGCTTGGCCAGGCGTTTCCCGGCCTCGTGCTTCATGAAGGAGAAGGGCAGACCGGAGGCGAGGATAGTTTTATCGAAATCGGTTTAGGATCAAAACGAGTGGATCTTGTTGTTCCCCGTCAGACGCCGGGGACATATCCGGCTCGTGTCACGCTCGGAGTCGAAGCGGCTTTGCTTGCCGAGGACGGCGCCCCGCTGTTCGATGCCAAGCTTCAAGGCGTAGGCCATGGCGAGGTGGAAGTGACCGGCCAGTCGTGTGAGGTTAAGGGGTTGGAACCTATCATTCGACAGGCGGTTGAAGCAGTGGGCGACAGTTTGCTCAAACAGGTGACCGGAGCCGATCGAATCCGCGAGTATGCCCAGCAGAGGGCGGCGGCCCTATCAAAGGCTCCCATCGCAAAGGCTCCCGCGGTGGCAATCCCAGGAATGCAGAGTCCTCAAACCGGAGCGGCAACGGGGGAGGGCACAGTCTTCAACCAGCTTGCTCCGCCTTCCGCCCTCCCGCATTCGACGGCCCTCGCCTTTCTTGCCATTCTGCGAGATGAGAGCCAAGATCACATGATTGAACCGGGCGAGTCGCTCACGATCGAAGTGGAAGTCAAAAATGAGGGAGAGGTGGAGGCCAGGAACGTGGAAGTCGTCGTGGGAGGGAACGGGTCATTGGCCGCGCATTTTCCATCGACGATTCCGATTGGCGACGTACGGCCCGGGGAAATCAAGTACGCTTCGGTAACTAAACCGATTACGGACCTCAAGGGTGAACCGCGCGGCGAGTTGATGTTGAATGTCCGCAGCCTCACGTCGCTGGATCCACCCCCGCATCCCAAACAGTTCACCCTCGCCGTCAAGACGGACAAGGGCATCGAGGATATGGAAGCGCCCAAGATCGATCGTCCTCCGGCGCCCCTGAGCTTATCCAAACAAACGAAAGCGGTCGTCATTGCCATCGGGATCGGCGCATTTCGAGACGAACATGTTCCCCATGTCAAGTACGCAGAGCGGGATGCGGAGGCTATGGCCACCTATCTACGGACGATTGCCTCAATTCCCGACCATCGGGTTCGTCTGTTGGTGGATCACTTCGCACTGAAGCAAGATATCGAAGAGACGTTCGACGACTGGCTCCCCAAGCAGGTGGATGCGGCGACCGTCGTATACATTTTTTTCGCCGGGCGCGCGTTGATTGACGGCACGACCGGGTCGGTTTCCCTCGTGCCGTTTGACGGGAACATCACGTCGACGCGGCGCTTATATCCAGTCCGGCGCATGCAGGAGGTTCTGTCGCGGTTGCCGATTCAACGAGCGATCATGATGTTCGATGTGTCGTTGGACCCCTCGCCGGGTGCAAATCCAGCGACGACCCCTCATGCCGATTGGGGAGAAGGGGCGGACGAGGAAAAAGATCATGTAATGTGGATGGTGGGCAACAGAAGCCTCCAGGAAGCCCATGCTTATGAATCAGCGAAGCACGGATTATTTACGTATTCTTTGCTAAGGGGGTTGCAAGGGTTGGCTGATATTGATCGGGATGGGACCGTTGCCGCCGGAGAACTATGCACCTATGCCCGCAATGAGGTCATTCATGTGTCAAGAAAACAGTTCGGCAACCCGCAGCGTCCGCTTTGTTCCCCGCCGCCAGGACAAGGGGCCGTCGTGAGGATTCATCCAATGGCGAGGGGCAATAACCCGAAGTCGTCCGATGCCGTGAAGAAGACGGCGCCGCCCGAAGAGAGGCCCGCGCCGCCGACCAGCCCGCTGCTCGACGTGGGGCCAAAGCTGTAGGATGGTTGTACAAGGACCGTTGCAGGGACCGTTGATTGACAGTCCGACTCGGCGCCGGTATCATGGCCGTCCACAACATGAATTGGCACGCCGGCGTAGCTCAGTCGGTAGAGCAGCGGTTTCGTAAACCGCAGGTCGCCCGTTCAATCCGGGTCGCCGGCTCCATGCCATACGTGTCTTGACCCGTTGCTTTCCGATGCTCTCAGCTTCTGGTGCCTCTTCTCACACAGCCGTTAACCGATAGTCTCTACGTTCGATTGCTTTGATTCTGCGACCCGTTGCGTATCGCGTCACCCTTCTTGTGCGCGAGTCTCGACCGATCGGGAGAGTCCGCTTCAGATGATGCAGGACATCTCGCTGACGGTCCGGTCATCCCCTCCTTTTGAGGTACCCCCTTCAGGTCTGGTGTAGATCGGCGTGGCTGTTAAGCTTTAAACCAAGGATGACGCATTTCTGAAAGGAGATTCACCATGACCTGCTCTCGATGTGAAGGCTTGATGGTAGGGGAGTATCTGTTTGATCGGGGTGGAGGCTGTGCAGAGAGATGGGCAACGTCCTGGCGCTGCGTGAATTGCGGTCAGAGAGATGATGCCGTCATTCGGCAACACCGCCGAAGCAAGTCGAAGTCAGCGGCGGTTGTTGCCGCGACTTGCGTGGTGCCGGAGGCGACGCCGCTCTCGGGCGAATTCAGCACTCTCGAACGATTTGCAGCCTGAGAGCGGATTCAGCGGTTCGGGAGGAAGGAGCACAGTCTTTCCGGAGCCGTCGGGAGACGGCTCCGGAAAGGACGGCATCAACCGATGCCTTGTGATGTGAGGGACGGTGCAAATCGGCACTCCCGCCGTTTGCTCCCTCACTTGATAAAGCCTGCGGTCATCAGGGCGAACGAGAGGATCCCGATCAGGAACGCCCCAAAGAGGAAGACCCATCCTTTATTCTCCTTGAGCTCGTCCATGATATGCACGTCGCGCATCTTCCTCACCTCCTTCGGCCGACATTCCATCTGAGGGAGCCATGATTTTCTTTCACGGCTGACTCAGACTCGTGTAAAAAACATATCGAAAACCATCTCGTCCTAGCATCACTCGAAGGATGGAATTGATATACACCGTTCGGGTGAGAAGACGACCAAGAATCTATTTGGCCTGCAGAAAGGTCAACACCGCTTCCACCCGTCCGTTGACGGAAAGTTTCCGATAGATGTGATGCAGGTGCGTTTTGACTGTATCAAGCGACACGCACAATTGGTCGGCGATTTCCTTGTTGGTGCGGCCCATGGCGGCGCAGGCCAAGATTTCACGTTCCCGTTCGGTCAGGCCGGACAACGAGGCCGTTGCATGGGGATGGGTCTGATCGACCGCTGCCAACGCGCGCCTTGCGAAATGATCCGGGGTAAACGGCGAGAGCAGATGTTCTCCCCGGTAGGCGGAGCGAATGTAGCGCAAGAGGTCGTTCGCGTCCGCGTCCTTGAGAATATAGCCGAACGCGCCGGCTTGGACCGCTTCGACGATGCGCGCGTCGTCGTCATCGGCCGACAACACCAAGACCCTGGTGTCGGGCACGCACCCGTGAATCAATTTAGTGGCCGTGACCCCGTCCCGGCTCGGTGTGTCCAGATCGATGAGCGCGAGGTCGGGTTTGTGGGCCATGGCCAGATTCAGCGCCTCTCGCCCGTCGGCCGCCTCGGCGACGACACGGATATCTTCTGCCCGTTCCAGAAGCGCGCGCAGACTTTGCCTTATCAGGCGGTATCGTTCGGCCAGCAGCAGCCGAATCGACACCGCCCGCTCTTTTTTGGAGGGCTCTCGGATCATCAACCACTCGCACGCAGGACTTACGCAGCTTGACGATGCCCGCCGCCGACATGCTCAATCGCCGTCCCCTCGAGGGCTTCTCCCTCCGGAGGAAGTCGCCGCGTTCCTCTGGAGGCCGAGAACATGACGCAAGCAAGGGTCAAGCTCACCAGAACGACGAGGGCTCCGACGATTCCCCAATATCCCCATGACATAGATCACCTGCTCGCGTCACAGGACGCGAGTCCTTTTCGTATCATGACGCCATGCGATAGATCCACCGAGAGGCGTCGCGTTGCGCCTTGGCGAGTTCCTTTTCTTCTCTGCTTCGAGCCACCCAGGATAGGCCGACTGCGAAAATCACCGCCAGGATGCAAGCAGCGGCGATGAGATAGGCGAATGGAACGTCGGGCCATTGGGTCGATCGCTCGGATACGGCTGCGACCGTGATCGGTGCCGCT
>JAIWOH010000027.1 GCA_020216985.1 Nitrospira sp. | reverse complement strand
ACTTGGCGGACGTGATTTGGAACGGGGCGCCCAAGAGCATCCTGGATCCGTTCCCCAGCCAGGTCAACCCCAACGCCAAAGCAGGCTACTAGGGGCTGGCAGACGAACGCGTGGAACGAACGGGGGCTGTGCCTCACCGGCGCAGCCCCCGTTTCTTTTTTGAGGGCAACGAAGGATTCCCTTCGGTATCGGATGAATAGAGAAGATTTTGAGCTGTGAAAAGAGATGTCAAAAGAGAGGCGTTGGTTGCGGGGAGAGGATTTGAACCTCTGACCTTTGGGTTATGAGCCCAACGAGCTACCAGGCTGCTCCACCCCGCGCGCGGATGCTAACAAAGGCCGGAAGCTCTCGTCAAGCCGACCGCGTTGGGGCGATGATCTCCACCGTTGTATTTCTGTTTAGTCGGTGCTAAAGGCATATCATGCGAATCGTTTTTATGGGAACGCCGGAATTCGCCGTCCCGTCTCTTGAGGCCTTGCTCCAGTCGGAGGATCAGGTCGTCGGTGTTGTGACCCAGCCGGATAGGCCGAAAGGGCGGGGTCAGACATCAGTGGCGCCGCCAGTCAAAGTGATCGCGGAACAAGCCGGCATCCCGGTGGTTCAACCGTTGAAGATCAGGACACCGGACTTTCTGGAAACCTTGGCCGGTTGGAAGCCGGACCTGATCGCGGTGGCGGCGTTCGGGCGGATCCTCCATGCGCCGATTCTCGCTCTCCCTCCCATGGGCTGTGTCAATGTGCATGGGTCGTTGTTGCCGAAATATCGGGGAGCGGCTCCGATTCAATGGGCGTTGATCAACGGAGAAACGGAGACGGGCATCACGACGATGCTGATGGATGAAGGGATGGATACCGGTCCCATGCTGCTGCAAGCGCGGCTCCCGATCCTGCCGGACGATACGGTCGGGACCTTGGCTCCTCGCTTGGCGAGACTAGGGGGACAGTTGTTGATTCAAACCATCGTGGGACTCAGAGCCGGCACCATTACACCGATTCCTCAAGACCATAGCCAGGCGACGCTGGCGCCGTTGCTGAAGAAGGAAGACGGAGCGATCGATTGGACGATGAGCGCATCGGCCTTGGTCAATCGCATTCGGGGCCTGTCTCCCTGGCCGGGCGCCTATACTTTCCATGGCGCTGAACGGTGGACCATTTGGAGAGCGGTTGCGGAGCCGGAGGCCACGGATGGCCAGCCCGGCACAGTGTTGACCGTGACCAAGCAATCGATCAAGGTGGCAACCGGAAGCGGGGTTTTGGAGCTTCTCGAAATCCAGACGGCCAATTCCAGGCGAATGTCCGTCGGCCACTATCTCGCAGGCCATCGTGTCAGCGCCGGTGAGCGACTGGGAGTCGCCGTGTGATCCTTGTTCCCTATTCCTTGCCTTCTGACCGTATGTCGTCGCCCCGTTTGTCTTCAGACTCTCCCCCATCTCCCGCCCGCGCCGCCGCCTTGACCGTGCTGCTGGCTTTGCAATCCGATCAGGCGACCGTCGACGATGAGCTGGAAAAGAAAGTTGCGGAGTTGCGACTGGATGCCAGAGATCGGGCCCTCGCGATGGAACTGATCTATGGGGTTCTGAGACGGTTGGAATTCGTCGATTGGCGGCTGGCTCCTATCCTTAACAAACCGCTTTCACGGCTTCCCGTGGTGGTTCAA
Organism: Nitrospira sp.; assembly: GCA_020216985.1. GTDB lineage: Bacteria > Nitrospirota > Nitrospiria > Nitrospirales > Nitrospiraceae > Nitrospira_D. The sequence continues at coordinate 18,314 of JAIWOH010000027.1, read as the reverse complement.
ATGTTGGTGCGGCTGGGAGCCTATCAACTTCTGTGTTTGGACCGTGTTCCCGCCTCGGCTGCGGTGGACGAATCAGTTCGGCTCGCCAAAGCTCATTCGAGGAGGTGGGGACATGACTGGAGCGGGTTGGTCAACGCGGTCTTGCGCAACCTGCTTCGGATGCCCGAGCCGCCGATGCCGGATCCTGCCGTTGATCCGGCCCATGCCCTATCCGTGCGCCATTCGATTCCGCTCTGGCTGTGCCGACGATGGATGGATCGGCATGGTTTTGAAGGGGCGAAGGACGTCTGTCAAGCGGCTGGTTCTCTTCCTCCCTTGACCGTGCGGGTGAATCGGCTGCGAACGACGAGGGAGCAGTTTCTTGATCGGTATCGCCGACAGGGCGTCGAGGCCGGCACCACGACTTTCAGCCCGGTAGGAGTCGTGCTTCACACCGGCGGGTCCGTCACGGCCCTCCCTGGATTTGCGGAGGGAGATTTCTATGTGGAAGACGAAGCCGCTCAGCTTATTCCGCTTATTCTCGATCCGCAACCGGGCGAACTCGTGCTGGATGTCTGCGCCGCGCCCGGGGGGAAGACCACCCATGTGGCGGAACGTATGAAGAATCGTGGCTGTATTATCGCCATCGACCGCAAGCCGACCAGGCTTGCTCTTTTGCGGGACAACTGTCGCCGGTTGGGAATCACCATCGTGATGGACATGGTCCATGACGCCCGAAAGAGTCAAGAGATGATACACCTCATCCGCCGGAATCTTGGTGGAAAGGGCCGTGCCGCATCGGTTCACTCCTCCGCCTCGACATTCGATGGAATGGTCGATCGGATTCTCGTGGATGCGCCGTGCAGCGGCATCGGGGTGTTGCGGCGGCATCCGGAGATCAAATGGCGCAAACATCCGTCGGTTTTTTCCCGGCATCAACGGCTTCAACGGGAGCTCTTAGAGTCGGCGGCCGCCGTCTTGCGGCCCGGCGGGGTGCTGGTCTATAGTACGTGCTCGACGGAGCCGGAAGAAACCGAGGACGTGATCGAACACTTTTGCCGACGGTATCCGGGCTGGATACGTGAGTCCGTGGGGCCCTGGCTTCCTTCCAACGCCCTCTCCTGCATGACGGCTCAAGGAGCGTTTTCAACCGTGGGGAATCAGGTTGGAATGGACGGTTTCTATGCCGCCCGGCTGAGAAAGGTCTCTTGATGGGCCGGCCGGTCCTGATTGCTCCTTCCATCCTGTCCGCCGATTTCGCTCGACTGGCCGATGAAACGACCGCGGTCGAACGGGCCGGGGCGGATCTGCTGCACGTCGACGTCATGGACGGGCACTTCGTGCCGAATTTGACGGTGGGGCCGCCGATCGTGCAGGCCTTGAAGAAGGAAACGAAGCTCCCGCTCGACGTCCATTTGATGATCACGAACGCCGATACGTTCGTAGGCGAGTTCGCCAAGGCGGGGGCGGATTATCTGACCGTGCACGTGGAAGCCTGCCCGCATCTGCATCGGACGATCCAATCCATCAAAGAGCACGGGGTCAAAGCCGGTGTGACGTTGAATCCGGCGACGCCGGTTTATTCGTTGGAGGAAATCCTGCCCGACGTTGATCTGGTGCTGATTATGTCCGTCAATCCCGGCTTCGGCGGACAGACCTTCATCTCCTCCTGTTTGTCGAAAATACGGGCCGTGCGACGGATGCTGGATCGGATCGGCAGCCGTGCCTTGTTGGAGGTAGACGGCGGCGTGAAAACCGACAATGCGGCTCAAGTACTGGAGGCCGGAGCGGACGTCCTGGTCGCCGGCTCGGCGGTTTTTTCCAGTTCCGATTACGCCGCGACCATTGCTGCGTTGCGCGCAGCTGGACGGTCGGTTTCCGTTTATCCATAGGCGTTCAGTGAATACAACGTCTTCCTGCGACAATCTCCATCCCCTCGAAATCGCGGTGCTTGGGGTCTTTGGGGCTCATCCCGCCGGGGCCGCGCTCACAACGGAGCAACTCGCCGAGGCGACCAAACTCGAATCATCTCAACTGAGCATGGCGATCGAGTGGCTGCTGGCGAAACAGCTCCTCGTGGTCACTTCTGAGACGGTCACGTCAATCGTGTCATTGACGGCGGTGGGAAAGACCTACGTTGAACGGTCTTCCCCGCTGGATCGTGTCCTGTCCGCTGCGCGAGAGGCCTCGAGCACAGGGAAGCGACTGACGATCGCCGATCTCCAGACGAAAGAGGGGCTTGAGCCGTCCGACGTCAGCAGAGCGGTGGGCCGTCTCAAAAAAGAGGGAGCGCTTCTGGTCGTGCAAGGTGGCTGTCTTGAGTCCACCGGCAGGCCCAGTCCTTCCGCCGAGGCGATGCGTGCGCTGCTCCGTGAGCTTCATGAAGCGCCTCGCCCGATGGAGAGTTTCCCGGAAGTCCGGCGAGCGCTCATTCACGATTATGCGGTGAAACGGGGAAGTGCCAGAGAGCCGTTTCGAATCGAGGAGCGTGCGACGCGATCCTACATGTTGTCTCAGACGGGCGCGGCGGCGGTCCACGCGCTTGCCGGTCAGGCCAAAGCGGAGGAAGTCGCACAGCTCAGTCCCGACTTGCTCAAGGACGGCAGTTGGAGAACGAAGCGGTTCCGAAAGTACACCATCAGCCTGCGTCCGCCTCGGATCGCAGCCGGCAAGAAGCATCCGTATCGCGAGTTTCTGGATGCGGTGAAGCTCAAGTTGGTCAGCATGGGTTTTCAGGAGATGCGCGGCTCGCTCGTCGAGACCGAATTTTGGAACATGGACGCGCTGTTCATGCCCCAATTCCACCCGGCCCGCGACATTCACGACGTCTATTTCGTCAAAGAACCGGCGCGCGCATCGGCGGTTGCCGAGCCCTTTTTCTCGCGCGTGGCCGCGACACATGAACACGGCGGGATCACCGGATCGACCGGCTGGGGGTATCGGTTTGATCCGGAGCGGGCAAAACGGTTGGTGTTGCGGAGTCAAGGCACGGCGGTGTCGGCCAGGACCCTCGCCTTGTCGCCCTCGGTGCCCGGCAAATATTTTTCGATCGCGCGGTGCTTTCGCTACGATCAAGTGGACGCGACCCACGCGACGGATTTTTTTCAGGTCGAGGGAATCGTCTTGGGCGAGGACATCAACTTCCGCACGCTGTTGGGATTGCTGAATCTGTTCGCCCGGGAGGTCGCACAGGCGAAAGAGGTGAAGTTCGTGCCCGCCTACTTTCCGTTTACGGAACCGTCGGTCGAACTCCACGTCCGTCATCCCCGGTTGGGCTGGATGGAACTGGGCGGGGCCGGTCTGTTCAGACCAGAAGTCACTCAACCCCTTGGAGTGACGGTGCCGGTGATCGCTTGGGGGCTGGGACTGGACCGTATGGCCATGGTGGCGCTCGGCGTTCACGATATCCGCGAGCTGTTCACCGATAACTTGGATCTGATCCGGACGACCAGGGGAGCGTTCTAGAAGACGCCATGCCCACGATCTCCATCTTCAAGAGCGATCTGGAATCGTTGCTCGGAGCTCCCGGTGAGCCGAGAACAGCCTCGATCGACGAGTTGCAGGAATGGCTCACCCTTGTGAAGGGTGAGGTAAAGGGCTATCAGGCGGACACCGGAGAGTTGCGTGTCGAGTTGCAGGACAGCAATCGCCCTGATCTCTGGTGCTGCGAGGGGATCGCACGACAAATCCGGATCAAGCTCGGCGGAACGGCAAAGCCCTATCCTTTTTTATCCAAGCAGCCGGGACGGCTGCCGCAACTGATCGTTGCGTCGGGGCTCGATCGCGTGCGTCCCTATGTCGCCGCGTGCGCTGCCACGGGTTATCGGGTTACAGAACAGGGGTTGACCCAACTCATTCAGACACAGGAGAAACTGGCGGACATCTTCGGGCACAAACGGAAGACGGTCTCGATCGGCATCTATCGACTTCAGAAGATCCGCTTCCCCGTCACTTACGAGTTGGCGAATCCGGACGACATGCGGTTCACCCCCTTGGGGATGGAAACGCCGATGACCCTCTCGGAAATACTCATGGTCCACCCCAAGGGATTGGAGTATGGGTCCATTTTGGCGGGACAAAGCCGCCTGCCTCTGCTGCGGGACGCAGATCACCGGCCTCTGTCGTTTCCTCCGATCATCAACAGCCGGGAAATCGGAGAGGTGTTGGTCGGAGATGACGAGTTGTTCGTCGAGGTGACGGGGACTGATGCCGCGATGGTCGTGTTGACGCTGAACATCTTTGCCGCCAATTTGGCGGATCGAGGGGCTGCGATCCAGCCGATCGCGGTGCGCTACCCCTATGAAACTCCGTTCGGCAAACGTGTGGTCACGCCGCGCGACATCGGACGACCGAGGGCGATTCACATCGAGACGATTGAACGGGCTTTGGGTCAGGAACTCGGAACGACGGTCGTGAAAGAGGCGCTCGAAGCCTACGGGTATCACGTCTCAACCGGGAAAAAATCGGTCACGGTCAAGTTGCCGCCCTATCGGCAGGATCTTATGCACGCCATGGACGTGGTCGAGGACGTGGCGATGAGTCTCGGCTACGGAGCGTTTTCACCGGAAATGCCGTCGCAATTTACCGTCGGGGGGCTGTCTCGAATTGAACACCTCTCGGATCGGGCGCGGGAGCTGATGGTCGGGCTCGGGTTTCAGGAGATTATTTCCAATATCCTCGGCTCTCCCGACCACTACCGTGACGCGATGCGGTTGGAGGGGACGGAGTGGGGAACGATGGTGGAAGTCCGCAATGTGATGTCTTCAAACTTCAGTTGTCTCCGCCAGTGGATGATTCCCTCGCTCCTGCGGGTCGAAGCGGCGTCGGCCCGATCGTTCTATCCGCACCGTCTGTTTGAAGCCGGCGAGGTGGCGATTTTTGACTCGGCGCACGAAGTCGGCTCTCGTACGGAAACGGTGCTGGGCGCGGTGATCGCTCATGCTGCGGCCCATTTTTCCGAAATCCACTCCTGTTTGGATGCTTGCCTCTATTATTTGGGCAAGACGTACGGTCTGGAGCCGATCCCGCATCCGTCGTTTCTCGACGGCCGCGTCGGAACGATCGTCGTTTCCGGAACGCCGATCGGCTTGATCGGCGAAATTCACCCGGAAGTTCTCGAACGTTGGCAAATCGCCATGCCGGTCGTTGCGTTCGAGGTGAATCTTTCTCGGCTCGAGCAGTTGGTGTAAGTCGCGTCGTCCGGAGGCCGTTCACCCGGCGGCTGTGCCTTGCGGTCAATTTTCTTTTGCAAGGTCAGGAGCCGTCATGTGGCGCGCTTGAGTGTCGAGGGGATTCATCATGGGGATGTCATCACCGGATGCCGCGCCCAGTTCTCTGAACCGCCTGGCAGCGGGAGAATGCGGCTTTCCAAGGAGCCGACGGCGCTGTTCTAGGCGAGGGTGGCTTTATCCAGGCCATTGCCGATGTCCGTAATATAGCCGGCGAGCGTTCTCATTCGTTCATAGAGTTGCTTGACCAAGTCGTTGATGGCTTGCGCGTTCGCGGCCAGGTGTTCTTGCTTCCACCCGTAGGCCACCGCATGAGGCAGCGTGATCAACGTGGTGGGAGTCGCCAGCACGACTCGTTTTTTCATCCCGTCTTCAATGAGTCGATGGTCGGCGTCCGCCGCGTTCGCTTCGGCGCGGCCGGCTCTCTGCTCGACCTCGCCGATCCTGCGCGCACATTCGGTTTGAGCGCGCGTGGCCGCCATGAACCAGGCAAGGGCAAAACCGATCACGAACCCTGCGAACGCCCATGCGGCTGATTCCATCAGCATGTCCTCAACGATCGGCTGCGTGCCGGCGAGCGGAACGTTCCGGGGTGGTCCGCATGTAATCTCCCGCGGGCTTCCACTACTAGGCCGCTGCTCCATGGAGTATGGCTGAAGACGAGAAGAGGGGCGACGGATCGTCGCCCCTCTTCTCGGAGGAAGTCGCAACGGTTGGCGAGACTAAACCGCAGCAGGAGTCGTGTGCTGTTTGGCGAGGCCGATCAAGTGCTCGAATCCAGCCGCGTCTTTGATGGCCATGTCGGATAAGACTTTGCGATCCAACAGCACGTTCGCCTTTTTGAGGGCGTTGATGAACCGGCTATAGGTCATCCCATGATTGCGCACCGCTGCACTGATGCGCGCGATCCAGAGACGGCGAAAGTCGCCTTTTCTGTCTTTTCGGCCGACATACGCATACGTCAGTCCTTTATCGACGCTTTCGGTCGCCGAGCGGAAGAGCCGACTCCTACCGCCGTATTGCCCTTTTGCCAATTTGAGCCGCTTCTTTCTCCGATGTCGAGTTTTAGGTCCGCCTTTTGCGCGAGGCATAGTTCCATGCTCCTTTTTTATTCTGCCGACCGGTGTCGGCCAGATCTAAAAACTATTTGGGGAGAAGTTGATTCAAGACGGCGGTTGCTCTGCCGACGACGACCGCCGCGCCGCTCAAGCGGCGTTTCCGATCGCGTTTTTTATGCGATAACAGATGACGTTTGCCGGCCTTGCGACGGACGATCTTTCCGCTGCCGGTTTTGGCGAATCGTTTGCTGGCGCCCTTGTGCGTCTTCATTTTCATGTTTTCCCTCGGTGGACATGTCTTGGGTTTAAGTCGCCCGTTATGCAAGCCCCTTAACTTTTGGGAGCCACGATCATGATTAAATTTCGCCCCTCCATGTGAGGAGCATGTTCGATGGTGCCGTATGGGGCCAACTGTTCGATCACCGAATTCATGACCGCGCGACCCATTTCCTGGTTGGCCATCTCACGTCCTCGATAGGTCAAGGTGACCTTGGTTTTATTGCCGTCTTCGAGGAACGCTCTCATTTGTCGAACCTTGATTTCCAAGTCATGTTTATCCGTGCGAGGCCGGAGCTTGATTTCTTTGACTTGCGTGGACTTTTGATGGCGCCGGCTCTGGTGCTCTTTCTTGTTGAGCTCGTATTTGTATTTGCCGTAGTCCATAATCCGACAGACCGGCGGTATCGACGTGGGAGCGACCTCAACGAGATCGTAACCGCTTTCTTGAGCCTGACGGAGCGCTTCCGGGGTCGGGAGAATGCCCAATTGCTCGCCGCCGGGCCCGATTACCCGCACCTCTCGGACGCGGATCTCACGATTCACGCGCAGTTTGGGAACGATAAGCCACCTCCTTGTACGGGTTGGACGTTCGACCAGGCTCGCGCGGTTTCAGCGCGGAGGAGGTCGATCACTCCGGAAACCGTCATATTCCCCAGGTTCGCGCCGCTTCGCCCCCTCACCGAGACGGTTCTTCCCTGGACTTCGCGATCTCCTGCCACCAGCATGAACGGAACTTTCGCCTTCTCCGCCTCGCGAATTTTGAACCCGATTTTTTCATTGCGCAGGTCCGCTTCGGCGCGGAAGCCGGCGGCTTTCAGCTCTGCGGCGACGGCGGCGACATAGTCCCGTTGATGATCGGTGATGTTCATCACCGCCGCCTGTACCGGCGCGAGCCATGTGGGGAAGGCCCCTCCGTAGTGCTCGATCAAGATTCCAAAGAACCGTTCGATCGATCCCAGTAAGGCGCGGTGGATCATGATGGGCTGATGGGCCTTGCCGTCTTCGCCGATGTAGCTCAACTTGAACCGTTCGGGGTTGTTGAAATCGACTTGGATGGTGGAGCACTGCCACGAGCGACCCAGCGCGTCTTTGATCTTAATGTCGATTTTCGGGCCGTAGAAGGCGCCTCCTCCCTGGTCTACGCGGTAGGCGATATGTCGATTTTTGATTGCCGCCTCCAGAGCTCCGGTCGCTTGTGTCCAATGCTCGTCGGACCCGACCGACTCTTTCGGTCTGGTCGAGAGAAAGACCTCGAACTCGGCGAATCCGAACGTCCGCAGCATGAGAAAGGTAAAGTCCAGGACTCGGCTGACTTCCGTTTCCATCTGATCGGGCCGGCAGAATAAATGGGCGTCGTCCTGCGTAAACCCGCGCACACGCAACAGTCCGTGCAGCACGCCGGTCCGTTCATAACGATAGACCGTTCCCAACTCGCCGTATCGGATGGGAAGATCCCGATAGCTGCGGAGATGCGACTTGTAAATCATGATGTGGTAGGGGCAGTTCATCGGTTTGAGCTGATAGTCGCTGCCCTCCACCTTCATCGCGGCGAACATATTCTCGCGGTAGAAATCGACGTGACCGCTGGTTTTCCACAAGTCGAGACGAGCGACGTGGGGAGAGTACACCAACTCGTAGCCGTCCTTGATGTGCTGCTCGCGCCAGAAATTCTCGATCAACAGCCGGATCATCGCGCCTTTGGGATGCCAAAGCACCAGGCCGGGGCCGATTTCGTCTTGGACGGATATCAGATCCAAGTCTTTCCCCACCTTCCGGTGATCCCGCCGTTTGATCTCCTCCAAACGGGCCAAATGGGCTTCCAGCTCTTCTTTTGTCGGGAAGGATGTGCCATAGATCCGCTGGAGCATGGGATTCCGTTCATCGCCGCGCCAATAGGCTCCCGCGGTCGACAGGAGTTTCAAGGCGCCGATGTGTCCCGTCGAGGGCACGTGCGGGCCGCGGCACAAATCGACGAAATCCCCCTGGGCATAGATGGAAACTGGTTCTCCTTCGGGAAAATTTTCGATCAGCTCGACCTTATACCGTTCGCCTCGCGCTTTGAAAAACTCGATCGCCTCTTGTTTGGACAGCTCTTTTCTGCTGATCGTCAAGTTTCGTTTAAGAATCTCGCGGGCCCGTTTCTCGATTTTCTCAAGATCCTCCGGGGTAAATGGCCGCTCGTAGGCGAAGTCATAATAAAAGCCGTCTTCCAGCGCGGGTCCGATCGTCAATTGAGCCGTCGGGAACAGCTCTTTGACGGCCTGCGCCATGATGTGCGTGCTGCTGTGCCGGTACACGTCACGACCTTCCGGGCTCTCAAACCGAAGCGGCTCTATGACGGCGTCTTCGCGCAACGGTGTCGAAAGATCGACGACCGATCCGTTGACCCGTGCCGCCACAATATCGATGCCGACCGGAACTCCCAGGGCAGACAAAGCAGTTCCGACCGTTTGGCCGGTCTGCACGTCGCCGGTAGGGCCATCTTTGACCGTGACTTTCATCGAGCCAGAAGATTTAGCGGTCGCGTAAAAACAATAAAGGCACCCCGCCGTTGAAGGCGCTGGGATGCCTCGACCAGTGGTAGGCGCGGACGGTCTTGAACCGTCGACCTCTACCGTGTCAAGGTAGCGCTCTCCCCCTGAGCTACGCGCCTATCGTCCGGTCGCGCATGCTAATATAGGCCAGCCCAAGGTGTCAAGAAAAGCGGAGGGAAGAGAGACCGTGCGGAAACGCCCGTCTCCTTTGTTCTAGCCGATCGAAACGAGTCGTCGTTTCGTTGCTGCTCCATGGGCTGATTGTCACCGCATACTCCGAGGAGAAGTCCCAACGTATTCGTGGTTGCAGTCATACGGGCAAAGTCTGGTGGCGCTCGGAAACACCGAAGACGAGGGCCTAAGGGGAAGCTCTAGCGAGTCTGTCGAGTTTTTCTTCGCGTGTGCTTCAACGGGATGTGTAAGTCAAGAATCTTTTTCCGCAAGGTATTCCTGTTTAATCCCAACAGTTCGGCGGCTTGAATCTGATTGCCTTGGGTCTCTTGCAAGGCCGAGACAATCAAGGGGCGTTCGATCGCCGAAATCAAAACCGGATAGAGGTTTTTTGCGGAGCCGTTTCTCATGCTTCTGACGAAATCGCCCATCTTTGTTTCGAGGTAGCCTTGCAATGAGTCGTCGCGATGCTTTCCGGAATGCGTGCCGGTTGAATGGGCGAGGTGGCGATCGAAGATCGTTTTTGCGGCTTTTTTGAGCACAGCCCGGGATCCGGCAATGACCAAAGTCCTGGAAAGATCGAGTGAAACCGGCAACGCCAGAGACCGCTCAGGCCCTCCGCGAGATTCAATGATGACCGCATCAAAGGAGTGTTTGGACGCCTCTCTTTGAAAGGCGGCCGGATCGCGCACGACGGTGACCGATGCGTCGTGCAGCGCGTGCTTAAGCTGTGCTTGTATCTCGCTGTCCGCGGTCAATGCAAGGATTGCAAGCACAGGTGAGGATGCAGCCATGAGGTACCACGCGAAGAAGGCGGATTATTGCCCGGAGGGAGAATGATGTCAATTCATTTTTATGAGGACAGGAATCGGGCGAGTTGCTTTGATCGTGTAATCTCGCATTTCTTCATAAGCTCATGCCGAGAAGACGTCGGCAGCGGTTTTATTTATGGGCAATCCCGAATGGACTGCCGCGAGAGGGAAGAGAGAGGTGTGATGCAAGCGATAGAATAATTACCCTAGGTATCAGCCTTGTTACTCAAAATGCGGCTTGACAGAGAGAGAAAAAACGTGATACACGAACAATTCATACGGGAATAATAGAGTATAAATAGAGAGAATGAAAGTATCCCGGCGGGCTTTGTACGGCATTATGGCTGCCATTGATCTCGCGATCCACGGGAAGGAAGTTCCAGTGCAAGCTCGATCGATTGCGAGACGCCAAGCGATCCCGATTAAATTTTTAGAGCAAGTCCTCCTCGCCCTGAAGAAAGGGGGATTGATCGACAGTTTACGAGGGGCGCACGGTGGATACAGGCTCGCCAAAGAACCGTCCGCTTTGTCAGTCGCTGATATTCTCGAAGTGCTCGATGGCCCGGTTCTCCAGCCTGGCGCCTCGAACGGCTTTCCCGCCAAGGGGCATCAGTCCAAGCAGGAGCTCCTTCTTGGTCATATCTGGAAGCAAGTCGCCCAGGCCGAGCACGATGTTCTTCAACGGATCAGGATTGACCAGTTAGCCGAACGGCAGCGGGCGATCGAGGGGCGGTATGCCCCCATGTATCACATTTAGTTATGAGAGTGCGTATCAGGTTTCCGTATTTCGTAAAGGTCCAGATGCATCGGTCTCATTGTCGCCAAGAGGAGATGCCCCAATGATTCCCCAACAACTGAAAACGGTCGAGGTCGTGACGACTCCCATTCCGCCCGCCATTGCCGAAGAAATTGAAACGTTCGAGGCTGAGGCCCTTCGGTGTCTGGCCGGCGACCTTTCTTCGGATCTTTTTAAGCCGTTCCGTCTCCAGTTCGGCATTTATGGGCAGCGGCAATCCGGGGTCCAGATGGTGCGGGTCAAAATCCCCTTTGGAGGTATTTCGGCGAATCAGCTCCGTCGTCTCGCCGAGCTGGTCGATCAGTATGCCACCGGCGTCGGTCACGTGACGACGCGGCAGGACATCCAGATGCATTTCGTCGAGCTCAAAGATGTGCCGACGATCATGCGCGGACTGGCGGAAGTCGGCCTGACGACCAGAGAGGCCTGTTCCAATACAGTCCGGAACGTGACCGCCTGTCACCTGGCCGGGGTATGCCGAAGCGAGGTGTTTGACGTGACACTGTACGCCAAAACGGTGGCGTACCATCTCCTCCGCAATCCGCTCAACCAGAGTTTGCCCCGCAAGTTCAAGATCGCCTTTTCCGGGTGCGCGCACGATTGCGCCTTGACTCCCATCCACGACATCGGACTCATGGCCGTCAAACGGGAGGATGGGGCCGTCGGTTTTCGGATGGTGGCCGGCGGAGGGTTGGGACCGTTGCCTCGAATGGCCAAGGTGCTGCGAGAATTTACGCCGATGGACGAACTGATCCCCAGCATCGAAGCGGTGATCAAAGTCTTCGATGCCTTGGGGAACCGAAAAAACCGCCACAAGGCCCGCATGAAGTTCGTTATCGACAAGTTGGGGTTTGAAGAATTCAAGCGACGGTGGGAAGCGGCGTATGCGGCCTTGGGGTACAACCTGCCTGTGGACCGGACGATCCGACTGCTCCACCATGACGATCAACCGGTTCCACTGATCATGCCGACCAGGAGCGGATCGGCTTCTGATAATACGTCCGCCAACGGACGTCACGGGGGTGCCCCTGAAACGTCCTTTCAGATGTGGAAACGGACCAACGTAATTCCGCAGAAGCAGGAAGGCTACATCACGGTCGTGATCAAACTCTTCATGGGAGACATTACAGCGGACCAAATGCGGTGGGTGGCGGACCTTGCCGAGCGGTATTCCAACGGCAATCTCCGGACGACGATTCATCAGAACCTCGTGATCCGATGGATTCCTGAAGACCGGATCGAAGCCTTGTATCAGGACTTGGCCCTTCAGGGCTTGGCCGATCCTGGCGCCGAGCACGTTGAGGACATCATCGCCTGCCCCGGCACTGATACGTGCGGCCTGGGCATCACCTCATCCAAAGGGATGGCTCGGGGGCTGGCCGAGATTTTCCCGGCCGGGCGAGTGCCGGACGATCTGGCCGGAGTCACCGTCAAGATCAGCGGTTGCCATAATTCCTGCGCTCAGCACCACATCGCGACGATCGGACTGCATGGCGTCGGCAAACGGATCGGAGACCATACGCTGCCCATGTATGAACTGCATCTCGGGGGCAAGGTGAACGGCACGGCCAAGATCGGGCAGATGACGGTCAAGCTGCCCGCCAAAGCGGTCCCGGCGGCCGTTACGCATTTGATTGACGTGTATCGGAGGGACCGCAAACCGGGTGAAACAATGCCGGCGTTCATCGACCGCGTCGGGAAAAACGACCTGAAGGACGAACTCATTCCCTATACGATCGTTCCTTCTTATGAGGAGGACCCCACGTTTTATTACGATTGGGAAGGGGATGACCCCTTTGTGCTCGAAGACCATGGCCCCGGCGAGTGCGCCGGAGGCGCCCTCGAAATGATCGAAAACGGAATTTTGGAAGCCGACCAAGAGCTCTATTTGGCAAGGCTCCATGTCGAAAAGCACCAGTATGCGGTGGCGGTGAACAAAGCGTATCGAGCCGTGCTGGCCGCCGCGAAAGCGTTGTTGGTGACGGAAGGGCTCGACCCATCGACCGACTCCGAAACGCTCGGTGAATTCGACGTCCGCATTGCCCAGAAGGGCGTCGTGCCCGCGCAGTACCGAGACCTTGGCGGGAAGGTCGGTGATCTCGGAAGCAAAGAGAGCGGCGAACCATTCGCCCGGGAAAAAATCGCGTTTGCGAAGGGCTTCGTGGATGCCTGCCGGGCCGCGACGGAGCGCATAGGCAAAGATCTCAAGTTGGCGCCGACCGCCGAGACCGCGACGGCGACTTCAACGGCGGAGCCGGAACGGAAACCGGAACCCAAGTCGGAATTTGTCTCTCCCCCTTCGGCTCCGGCCGACGTTCCTGTGTACGACTTGCGGGGCGTGGCTTGCCCGATGAACTACGTCAAAACCAAGCTGAAGCTCGAAATGATGGAGGCGGGCGAACGGCTCGAAGTCTGGTTGGATGCCGGTGAGCCGATCAAGAACGTGCCGATGAGCCTCAGGAACGATGGGCATAAGGTGCTGTGGGAAGAGGCGCTGGAGCCGGAAGCGACGCACTATCGGCTGCTGGTCGAAAAGGTCGGGGACTAGAGAGAGCAGACGAGTCTTGATATGACGGACGGCCAAAATTCGGGCATCGCTGGCCGCCTCCGCTCGTGGGGCGAGTCGTTTGAATCAAAACCGCCGCAAGAGGTGCTGGCCGCTGCCATCGAGCGGTATGCGCCGAACATCGTCCTCGCCTGTAGTTTCGGCGCGGAAGACGTGGTGTTGGTGGATATGATCCATCGGATCAATCCCTCCGTGCCGCTGTTCTATTTGGATACGGAGTTTCTCTTTCCGGAAACGTATGAAACGAGAGATCGCGTCATCGAACGATACGGACTGGCGCCGGCGCAGGTGATCCAGGTCAAATCCTTGCTGACGCCGGAACAACAAGCGCGGCAATACGGTGAGGCGCTGTGGTCCAAAGATCCGGACCTCTGCTGCCGATTACGGAAAGTCGAGCCGCTCGCCGGAATGCTCAAAAAATTCGATGCGTGGATTACCGGTATTCGCCGAGACCAGGCCCCCTCCAGAGCCGACGCCGGCCTCATCGAATGGGATGCCAAGTTCGGCCTGGTCAAAGTCAATCCGCTGGCGCGATGGACCTGGGCTGACGTGTGGACCTACATCAAGGTCTATGAGGTGCCGTACAACCCCCTCCATGACAGGAACTACCCGAGTATCGGTTGCACCCATTGCACCAAGCCGGTGAGTCCGGGAGAGGATTTGCGAGCCGGTCGCTGGCAAGGCCACGCGAAAACCGAGTGCGGCTTGCATCGGTCGTGACATGATGTTTCAGGACATCCTCGCCAAAATCGCCAAGGGTCCCAAGACGTCCAAGGATTTGACGTGGGATGAAACCAAGCAGGCGATGAGAGCTCTCATCGAGGGCGAAGCGACTCCGGCTCAAACGGGAGCCTTCTTGATCGCCATGCGATTCAAGTCGGAATCGGTCGCGGAATTGGCGGGCATGACGGCCGCCGTGAGACAGTATGTGCCTCCTCTCGCGGTTCCGAAGGAAGTCGCCCTCGTCGATGTGCCGACTTATGCGGGCAAACAAGACACCTTCCATGCGCTGGTGGCTTCCTCCATTGTCGCCGCTTCCGCCGGGGCTACGGTGCTGATGCACGGCTACGATGGGATTCCCGGAAGGCCGGGCAGCGCCGGGGTGCTGAAGGCGCTGGGTATCCCGGTCGATTCCACCCCACGTGCCGTGACCGAGGATCTGCTCAAGAAGGGGTTCGCATATTTGGATATCGGCATCTATCATCCGGCGGTCTATCGATTTCTGGAGATGCGACAGGAGCTGGGCGTGAGGAACGTCTTTCATCCGATCGCCAGACTGCTCAACCCGGCTCGTGCTTCCGCGCAGGTGGTCGGACTGTCGCATCCCCCGCATTTCGAGAAAACGGCCGAAGCGTTGCGCATGCTCGGTTGCCCGATGGGGTTCGTCATTCGTGGGGTCGAGGGTGATCCGGAGCTCTCCCTGTCGGCGGTGACCAGGGTGCTGGAATTGAGAGATGAACGTATCACGCCCTTGGGAGTGGCCCCCAAGGATTTCGGGCTGGCGCTCGGTTCTTCACGAGAGATGGCGGGTTTTCCACCGGATCAACGGGACAGGGAGGCGGAGCTGCTCCAGCGTATCCTTCAACATCAGGTACAGGGGGGACCCAAGGAATGGGTTCTGATGAACGCGGCGATGTTGTTGTACGCGGCGGGAAAGGGACAATCGCTCTCGGCCTGCTACCCCCGGGCCAAGGCGGCGATTGAAGGAGGGGCCGCGGCCCGCAAGCTGGAGGAGTTGACGCGGGAGGCGGTGGGTGCCAAACCGGCTGCGAGCCACGGACGATCGAGGTGAAGGGAGAGAAATTGTGAAACATCTGCGTCAGTTGGAAGACCAAAGCGTCTACATTTTCCGTGAGGCCTACAAACACTTCGACAATTTGGCCATGTTGTGGTCGATGGGCAAGGATTCGACCGTTCTGCTGTGGTTGGCCCGCAAGGCGTTCTTCGGTCACGTGCCGTTTCCGCTGCTGCACGTGGATACGAGCTACAAGATTCCCGCGATGATCGAGTACCGAGACCGATTGGCCCGCGAGTGGCGGTTGAATTTGGTCGTGGGTCAGAATAAAGAGGCGCTGGCCGCCGGGATGAATCACACGATGGGGCGAGACGTCTGTTGCACGGCGCTCAAGACGATGGCGTTAAAAAATCTGATCGAATCGAAAGGGTACACCGGCATCATTTTGGGCGTGCGCGCCGATGAAGACAGCACCAGGGCCAAAGAGCGATACTTCTCGCCCCGCGACAAACACGGAGACTGGGATTTCCGCGATCAGCCGCCGGAACTGTGGAACCAGTTCAAAACGACGTTCCCGCCGGGAACCCATATCCGAATCCACCCTCTGCTTGATTGGACGGAAGTCAACATCTGGGAATATATCAAGGCCGAGAACATCCCCTTTATCGATCTGTACTTGGACAAAGGAGACGGCACACGCTACCGGAGTCTGGGATGTGCTCCTTGCACGACGCCCGTGAAGTCCACCGCCAAGACGGTGGACGAAATCATTGAAGAGCTGCGGGCGACGAATATCGCGGAACGGGCCGGACGAGCCCAGGATGCGGGGCGCGGCATGGAGATGCTCCGGAAGAAAGGGTATATGTAAATGGACGAGGCGACGGCAGCGGCGGCACGAGCCGCTTTAAAACCGGACGAGCATTTCAATATCGTCATTGTCGGTCACGTGGATCATGGAAAGTCCACGCTCGTGGGACGGCTCTATGCGGATACCGGGTCGTTGCCGGAGGGCAAATTGGAAAAAGTGCAGGCGATCTGCCGCCAGCAAGGAAAGGAATTCGAATACGCGTTCCTGTTCGATGCGTTCTTGGAGGAGCAGGAGCAGGGTATCACGATCGATACGGCGCGGACGTTTTTTATTTGGAAGGGGCGGCAGTACATCATCATCGATGCGCCGGGCCACAAGGAATTCCTTAAAAATATGATCTCCGGCGCGGCCAGGGCGGAGGCGGCGCTTCTCGTGATCGACGCCCTCGAGGGAGTCAAAGAGCAGTCCAAAAAACACGGATACCTGCTCTCGCTTCTTGGAGTTCGTCAGTTCGCGGTCGTCGTCAACAAGATGGACCTGGTCGGCTATCGGCAGGATGTCTTCGACGGCATCGAGAAAGAATATCGGGAGTTTCTCGGGCAGTTCGGCGCGATCCCCGAACGGATCATCCCAGTCAGCGCCAAGCTCGGCGACAACATTGCCGATCGCAGCCGGGCCATGCCGTGGTACGAGGGGCCGACCGTCCTGGACACCCTCAGTCTCTTCAAAAAGGAAACGGCTTCGGCCGATCAGTCTCTGCGATTTCCCGTTCAGGACGTGTACAAGTTCGATGCACGTCGCATCATCGCGGGCCGCATCACGGCCGGCCGTCTGAAAGTCGGCGACCAACTGATCTTCTCTCCTTCGAACAAGCGGGCCAACGTCAAATCGATCGAAGCGTTCAACGTCGAGCCTCTTCCGATGAGCGCCGAGGCGGGCCAATCCATCGGCGTGACCCTCGATGAGCAGATCTTCGTGGAGCGGGGGGAAATCGCCGCCCATCCAAGCGACCTGCCCCACGTCTCAACGTCATTCAAGGCCAACCTGTTTTGGTTGGGCAAGCGTCCGCTGGAGCGGGGACGAAAGTACGTGTTGCGGGTCGCCACCAAGGAGGTCGAGTGCGAAGTGGCGGCGCTTCATCGCATCATCGACACGACGGACCTGAATCAGCAACAGGATGCGGCGGTGGTGAGTCGGAATCAAGTCGCCGAGCTGACCATCCGGACCAAGACCCCGATCGCGTTTGATGTGTCCTCGTCGTTCGAAGCGACCGGGCGATTTGTGTTGGTGGACGAATACGACATCGCGGGCGGCGGCATCGTGACAGAAATGGTGCCGGACGATCAGGAATCGTTGCGGGAAGAGGCGCGCCAGCGAGACTTCGCGTGGGTGAAGGGCGAAGTCGGTGTCGAAGACCGCGCGAAGCACTACGGCCACCGGTCCGCGGTGGTGCTCTTTACCGGCGGACGGCATGCCGGGAAGTCGTTGTTGGCGAGAAAATTGGAAGGGCGACTGATTGCCGACGGACGCCATGCGTATCTGTTGGACGGCGAAAATTTGCGGCGAGGGCTCGACGCCGACCTAAGCAAAGAAGAAAAGAGTCAGACGGCGGAAATGGCTCGTCGATACGGAGAAGTGGCGCGACTGTTGATCGATACGGGCTTGATCGTGGTGTCCACCACGAATCCCTTCGGCTTGGCCTATCGGGAAGCGTCGCAAGCGATCAGAACGCTCGTGCATCCCGCGCCGGTCATCGCCGTGCATGTGAGCAAGACCGCCGAGGAGCCTCCGCCCAACTCCGACGTGATCTTGAGCGGACCGGTGGATCTCGACGTGGCGATCAAGCGGGTCATGGATGCGCTCAAGCAGCGAGGCGTGTTGGATGAGACCCTGGGGGCCAAGCCGACCTTTCAGTATTCCATTTAACGATGAGTGGGGATGGAACCGTCGCCCGCCGTCGGTTCGTCTCGCACCGTCCCCTTCTGCCGAATGTCTTCGGATGCCCCCCTTGTGCTGGCTTTTCCTGCGAGATCGTTTCTGAAACATTAGGCGGCCTTGGTGAGAGGTGAGGCAAGGCGCAAGACCCGTTGCAGCCCGGTTTGCACTTCCGTGAGCAAGGTTGGGATGGAAGCTGGTGCAAACTTGGTGACTGCGACGGCGTCAGGGTGAAGGGACAGCCAGCCAGGACGGCGGCTGGTCGTTTCAACCGGCTCCTCATGATCGGCAATCGCGCCGGCTAGATGGACGATAGAAGCATGGAGAACGAAGTCACCGGCTTTGCTCGGATCGAGCTGCCAACGGACTCCCCGTTCAAGCTGAAGCGGCAGGCCCAGGGACCTTATGAATTC